>JAEYOU010000335.1 GCA_023411405.1 Pseudomonadota bacterium
CGGCGGCACCGTCCACCCCGGGTGGCGCCAGCTCCTCTCCGACGCCCTCGCGCTGCCGCTCGACGCCGTCACCGTGACAAACGCCGCCGCCCGGGGCGCCGCCCTCCTCGGCGGCCTCGCCGCCGGCCTCCTCGCGCCGGCAGACCTCGCGGCGCTCTCACCCTCCGTCACCCCGGTCGCCGAGCCGCGGGACGCCGGACCGCTCGCGGAGCGCTACGCCCGCTTCCTCGACCTGCGCGCGCGGCTGGCGGGGTGGTTCTGACCTCCGGCCTCGGTCCGCGATACCGCGCTTGGCCACCGCCCTCACTCGAACGCCGGCAGCTCGGCCGCGGTGATCACGCCGGGGGCGGCGAGCAGCTCGGCCGCGTGCTGGTTCTCGGTCAGCGACATGTGGGCGGTCGTGCCGTCGCCCCAGTCCCAGTTGTGCCAGGCGACGAAGTACGCCGCCTCGGGGTACCGTTCGCGGATGGCCTCGAGGTAGCTCCGGTTGTCGAACGTGCCGTCGCCGCGATCGTTCGGGCCGAGCTCGGCGAACCCGACCGGCTTGCCGAACTCGAGGTAGCTGCCCCAGCGGCCAGGACGGAGCGCGTTGCCGTAGCAGGTCGGGCCGACGACGTCCACGTAGTCCGCGCCGGGGTAGTTCTGCGCGGCCGCCTTCGCGCCGCCGTCCGCCGGGGAGTAGACCCAGAGCAGGTTGTCGAGCCCCTTCTCCTCGGTGAAGTAGCGGTACATGTCCTGCCAGACGCGCCGATACGGCCCGCCGTCGTTGCCGTAGGTGCCGTGGCCCCACCAGAACCACTCGCCGTTCATCTCCTGCATCGGCCGCCACAGGACCACGACGCCCGCGTCGCGGAGCTGCGCGAGCGCCGTCGCGATCCGGTCGAGCTTGCGGCGCCAGACCGGGAAGATGGCCGAGCTCGGGTTCACGAGCGCGTCGAGGTCGACGTCCGCGAGGTTCGCCCCTCCCTGGCTCCGGGTGTTGGTCCAGACGCCCTGGTGCCCGTCGGAGAGGTCCGCCTCGTCGATGAGCCACGGGCTCTGCGGCGCCCAGTTGATCGTCACGAGCCCGCCGCGCTCCCAGTGCGCGATGAGGACCGCGTTGGCGGCGGCGAGCTGCTCCGGACGGAAGACGAGGTCGTGCTCGTAGTCCACGCCCACCATGCCGACCCACTCGCCCGTGTCCTCGTGGAGCGCGCCGACGAGCGCGTCGAACCCCATGAGCGTGTTGTTCGCGTCGGCGATCTGATCGCCGTGGCCGGCGTTCTGCCCGACGACGGTCCCCTGGAACTCGCCCGTGGAGTGGGCGGCCAGGTACGCGAGCACCGCCTTCGCGGCGGGGGTCGCGTCGGGGTTGGTTGGGCTGGCGTCTACCGCCCGGGGCCCGCGCGGGGTGGTCGAGCAGGCGACGGCGAGGGCGGCGAGGATCGGCAGGAGTGCGGTTCGCATCGTGGGCTCCGGGGCGGGCGCGTGCAGCGCCGCCCCGCGGACGTTACGTCTGCCGGGATCGCCCTGGCAAGCCGATGAACGTCCACCTCGTCGACGGGACCTACGAGCTCTTCCGCGCGTACTTCGGGGCGCCCCCGGCGAAGGGTCCGGACGGCCGCGAGGTCGGCGCGACCCGCGGCCTCGTCCGCTCGCTGGCGCTGCTCCTCCGCGACGAGGGCGTGAGCCACGTCGCGGTGGCGTTCGATCACGTGATCGAGTCGTTCCGGAACGAGCTCTTCCCCGGCTACAAGACCTCGGCCGGGGTCCCCCCCGAGCTCCTCGGCCAGTTCCAGCTCGCCGAGGAGGCGGTCCGGGCGCTCGGCGTCGTCGTCTGGTCGATGGTCGAGTTCGAGGCCGACGACGCGATGGCCACCGCCGCCGCGCGGTTCGCCGGCCGGCCCGGCGTCGAGCGGATCCTGCTCTGCACGCCCGACAAGGACCTCGCCCAGTGCGTGCGCGGGCGGACCGTGGTCGGCCTCGACCGGCTCCGGAAGAAGCTCCTCGACGAGGACGGCGTGCGCGGGAAGTTCGGGGTCGCGCCCGCGTCGATCCCGGACTGGCTCGCGCTGGTCGGCGACACCGCCGACGGCATCCCCGGCCTGCCGCGCTGGGGCGAGAAGTCGGCCGCGGCGGTCCTCGCGCGGTACGGTCGGCTCGAGGAGATCCCCGATCTGCACCACCGCTGGGACGTGCCCGTCCGCGGGGCGCTCGCCCTCGCCGAGAGCTTGCGCGCCCACCGCGCCGAGGCGCTCCTCTATCGCACCCTCGCGACGCTGCGTGAAGACGTACCGCTCGCCGAGGACCTCGAGGCGCTCCGCTGGCGCGGGCCGGATCCCGAGCGGCTCGCGGCGATGGAGGCGGCGATCGGGGAGGAGCGGATCGGGGAGCGGTTGCCGCGCGGGCGGGAGTGAGCGCAAGAGGTCGGGTCGACAGCTTGCGAGCGCCCTTGGCCCTGCGCTCCTACTGGAGTACATCGCAAAGGACCGCCTGACCTTCGGCTATCTGCCGGGGCCTCTGACGGTCGTCACGCGAGACGACCGATTCCATGCATCGCGCATCGTACTCAGCCCAGAGTTCGAACTCGATCACGTGGCGTCACTCGTGATGAAGGAAGTGTGCGGCAGCTCGGCAGAGGCCTGCCGCGCCGCAGATCGCATTGTCGCAGTCACCGACACGATCGCCCCCCGGTCCCCCGAGATTCGCAGTTGCCTTACTGGAGCGTGGGACAACCCAGCATACGTTCTCGCGTCGGTGAAGCGGACGATTCACCGCCTCGCACCCACTTGCCCCGGAATCGACAGCATCCGCTTCGAACTGCCACGCACGGGCACCGAGTCGGGGAAGCGAAGTCGCTCGCCCGATCCATGGGCGCACAGAGACGCTTTCAGGATTTTGTCTTCGACGATGGCCGTGCCGTTGCGGCAGCGATCACGAATGGCAACGCCTTTCGATCCGCACTCTGTCCAGCAATGTAGTTGTCAGACCCGCGTGCGGCCCTGCGTGCATGACGGCAATACCTTCTACGCATGAGTTGGTCTCCCGCCTCGCCGCCCTGCTCCGGAACGAGCGTCGCGCGATGGCCGACTTCATCTCGGAGCTGGCCGACTTCGATCGCAGGCGATGCTGGGAAGAGCTCGGGTATCCGAGCCTGTTCGAGTTCCTCGTCCGGGAGCTCGGGCTCTCGCGTGGGAACGCGTTCTACCGCACGAAGGCGGTCTCGCTGGTCCAGCGGTTCCCCGAGGTGCTCGAAGCTCTCCGGGAGGGGAAGGTTTGCATCACGAGCATTGCGGAGGTGGCGAGGGTCCTCACCGCCGAGAACCGCGCCGACGTGCTGCCGCGATTCTTCCACGTGTCGAGACAGGAGGCGAAGCTCGTCTCGGCGGAGATCGCGCCTCGGGCGAGCGTGCCGATCCGAGAGGTCGTTCGGGTCGCTGTGGAACGCGAGCCGATCGCTCGGCCCGTGCCGCTGGCTCTCCCCGCCTCGATTGCGGTGCCGGATACATCCGCGGTTCACCCGCTGAACTCCGTTGCCGCATCCGGGAGCGACGATCGCCGACATCCTGGAGCTTGGAGCCGAGGCGGCCCTGACCAGGGAGGCCAGGCGAAGGCCCCTCGTCGCGAAGCCCCGGCCCCGGCGGCCGGCGAACCAGCCCGGGGAGTCCCGCCCGGACCACATCCCGGCCGAGGTCCGCCGCGAGGTCTGGCGGCGTGACGGTGGGTGTTGCCAGTGGAAGCTCGCGTCCGGCGGGATCTGCGGCTCGAAGCTGCACTTGCAGCTCGATCACATCGTTCCGAAGGGGAGAGGCGGGCCAACCACGGTCGAGAACGTGAGAGTGCTCTGCGAGCGCCACAACCAGTACGCGGCCCGGCTCGCGTACGGAGAAGAGCTCATGGCGCGGCATCGGCGGGTTCGGGCGGGGTCGGCCTGAACACCGCGCCTGCCCTGCAGCCGGAGGCCGTCCCATCGCCGGACGAGCGCGCGGCGTGCTAAGAACGCACGTATGCTCAAGCACAACACCTACTTCGACGGGAAGGTCCAGAGCGTCGGGTTCGAGCGGAACGGCCGCCGCGCGACGGCGGGCGTCATCGACGCCGGCGAGTTCCACTTCGGCACCGACGCGGCCGAGCGCATGACGGTCGTCTCCGGTGAGCTGTGGGTGAAGGGCCCCGGCGGGAGCGCGTTCCGGCCCTACCCCGCCGGCACCGCGTTCGAGATCCCCGCGAAGAGCGGCTTCGACGTGAAGGCCGACGCGCCGGTCGCGTACCTGTGCGAGTTCCTCTAGCGTGATCTTCTTCCTCACCGGCGCGAGCGGCGCGGGCAAGACCGCCTGCTTGCCCGACCTCGCGCGGCTCCTGCCCGAGGTCGCGCTCCACGACTTCGACGAGCCCGGCGTCCCGCCCGGCGCCGGGAAGGTCTGGCGCCAGCAGACGACGGAGGCGTGGCTCCAGCGCGGGATCGCGTACGCGCGGGAGGGCCGGGATCTCGTCGTGTCCGGCGGCGCCGTGCCCGGCGAGGTGCTCGCCTGTCCGTCGGTGGCCGCCGCCGGCCCGATCGCGCTCTGCCTGCTCGACTGCGGCGATGTCGAGCGCATCGATCGCCTCCGCGCCCGCGGCACCCACGGCTGCACGCAGGAGATGCTGAGCTGGTCCGCCTGGCTGCGCGTCCACGCGGCCGACCCCGGCTGGCGCCCCGACGTGATCCAGGACGGCGCCTGGCCCGCGCTGCGCTGGGACCGCTGGGCGGGGTGGGAGCGCGGCGACCCGCGGTGGCAGGTGGCGGTCGTGGACACCACCGGCCGCACGGTGCCGGAGGTGGCCGGCGAGATCGCACGGTGGGTGAGTGCGACGAGGGCCGGAGCGCCGCTCTCCGCGGCGGCCGCGTCGCCGCTCCTCGAGCACGATCCGGCGCGCGAGGCGCTCATCGAGCCGGCGCGGACCATCGCGCGCCGCCCGGACATGCCCGACCGCGCGGTCGGCTGCTTCTTCCGCGAGGTGATCGCCGGGCTCGTCGCCGCGGGTCGCACGCGCACGGTCGCCGTGCTCCGGTCCGAGCTGGGAGAGATCCCGGTGTACGAGCTCGCGCACGAGGGCGGCCGGGTCGCCGTCTACCACCCCGGGCTCGGCGCGCCGCTCGCGGCCGGGATCCTCGAGGAGGTGATCGCGCTCGGCGCGGAGCGGATCGTGGCCTGCGGCGGCGCGGGCGCGCTCGAGCGCGACCTCGTCCTCGGCCACGTCGTGGTGCCCGCCGACGCGGTGCGCGACGAGGGCACCTCCCACCACTACCTCCCGCCGTCGCGGACCGTCGCCGCGGATCCCGGCGCGCTGGCCGCGATCGAGGCCACCCTCGCCCGCCACGCCGTGCGCCATCGCCGGGGTCGCACCTGGACCACCGACGCGTTCTATCGGGAGACGCCCGACCGGATCGCCCGCCGCCGCGCCGAGGGCTGCTGCGTCGTCGAGATGGAGGCCGCCGCGCTGTTCGCCGTCGCGCGGCACCGGGGGAAGAAGCTCGGCCAGATCCTCTACGCCGGCGACGACCTCTCGGGCGACGCGTGGGACGACCGCGCGTGGGACGGCCACTCCGGCCGCGAGCGGCTGTTCTGGCTCGCGGTGGAGGCGTGCCTCGCGATGGCGTGAGCCACGTCACCGCTCGTCCTTCGACAGGCTCAGGCCGAGCGGACTCTCACGAGAAGAGAACACTCCCGTTCGTCTTCGACTCCGTTCACCCTGAGCCTGTCGAAGGGCTCAGGACGAGCGGATGGTTGATCTCCCAGGCGGCTCCGCCGAGAACGAAACCGCCCGCCCTCGAGAGAGAGCGAGCGGCTCGGGACGACGATCCTGCGAACAGGAGCTACTTCTTCTGCAGCTTCTGGTCGATGACCGCCTTGATCTGCTCGTACGGCACCGCGCCGACGATCTTCTCGCCGTTCACGAACAGCGTCGGCGTGCCGTCCACGCCGTTCCGCTGCGCGATCGCCTGGTCCTCCTGGATGCGCTTGGTGCCGCGGCCCGACTTCCGGGCCGCGTCGAACTTGGCGAGGTCGAGGCCGAGCTCCTTCGCGAACTGCCCGTACCGCTCCGGCGACAGCCCCTGCTGGTTCGCGAAGATCTTCTCGTGCATCTCCCAGAACTTGCCCTGCTCGCGCGCGGCCTCGGCGGCCTCGGCGGCCGGGACCGCCTGCTGGTGGAAGGGGAGCGGCTGGTGCTTCCAGACGATGCGCACCTTGTCGCCGTACTCCTGCTGGACCTTCGTCAGGCTCGGCTCGATGCGGCTGCAGAACGGGCACTCGAAGTCGGAGAAGAGGACCACCGTCACCGGCGCCTTCGCGCTCCCCTTCGCCGGATCGTCCTTGCGCAGGCCGAGCGCGTCCATCGGGACGACCGTCGGCGCGGGCTGCGCCTGCTCCTCCTGGGACGGCGCCGGCGGGGGCGGCATCGCGGCCGCGAGCGCCATGTTGGCGTCGCAGGCCTTCTCGTAGATCCCCTTCGAGGTCTTCCCGAGCTTGCCCGCCTTGGCGAGCTCCTCGTCGACGATCGGCTTCATCATCTCGATGGGCAGCGCGCCCACGACCTGGCGGCAGTTGAAGAACATCGTGGGCGTGCCGTTCACGCCGAGCTGGCCGGCGAGCTGCAGGTCCTCCTCGACGCGCTTCTGGAGGGCCTCGCTCCCGACGGACTTCTTGAACTTGGCGAGGTCGAGGCCGAGCTCCTTCGCGTACCGCTCGAAGACGTCGGGCGCGAGCGCCTGCATGTTCTCGAACAGCTTGGCCTGCATCTGCCAGAACTTCCCCTGCTCGCGGGCCGCCTCGGCCGCGACCGCCGCCGGCTTCGCCTGCGCGTGCATCGGGAGCGGCAGGTGCTTCCAGACGATCCGCACCTTGCCCGCGTACTGCTGCTCGAGCTGCTTGAGCGTCGGCTCGACGCGCTGGCAGAACGGGCACTGGAAGTCGGAGAAGAGCACCACCGTGACCGGCGCCTCCCGCGGACCGCGGGCCGGATCGTCCGCGCGGAGGGGGACCTTGCGGTAGACGACCTGCTCCGCGGGCGGGGCGCCCGGGCGC
>JAEYOU010000581.1 GCA_023411405.1 Pseudomonadota bacterium
GACGAACGTCGTCCGGATGGCCATTTTCGCGTTCGGCATCATGACGCCGTACGCCTCCGTCACCCTGCCTGTGGCATCGCTCAGCATCGGATAAGTCGCGTTCACGCTCTTAGCCCACTTCTTCAACGTGTCCAGATCGTCGGTGCTGACGAGGAGCACCTCATTCCCGCCCGCATCGAACTTTTGGATATCAGACTGATACCCTTGTGCCTCCTTCGTTCAGCCGCCTGTGAAGGCCTTGACGACGAACGCGAGCACGACATTCTTCTTGCCGCGAAAATCCGATAGCTTGATATCTTTACCCGCGGTCGAAGGCAGCGTGAAATCGGGCGCTGTGTCGCCTATCCTTGCCTTGGTTGCGGGCTCTTTGGCCGGCTCCTTCGGCGTCGGGACCTGCGCCGCGAGCAAGATGCCGAACATCCCCAACCCCACCAGGGTTCGACACGTCCTCATGGACCGTACCTCGTTTCTGAGTGAATGTTAATGAAAGCGTAACGCGGCGGGGCACAGGAAGGCAAGAGCAGACGCGGAGAACGCAGAAGGCTGCCTGATTACCGGCGATCGCAAACAGAGCCACGAGTGTTAACGAGTGGCAGCAGCGGATGGCAGTGATCCTCTAACGCCCGAGCCACAGTCTGAAGAAGGCAGACTACTGCGTACAGCCAGCCGGGCATGGATCGGTTGAGCATTCGAAGCGTGCAGGAAGGTTGGTTCTGGTGGACGAGATGGGATTCGAACCCACGACCCCGGCGTTGCGAACGCCGTGCTCTCCCAGCTGAGCTACTCGCCCACGTGCTTGAAAATAGCTTTCACTACTATAGCATGGCCGTCGGCGAGGTCAGAAGATCGGATCCGGCAGCGTGGGGCTTCCCGATGCGCCGACGCCGGCCGCCGCTGCTTCTCCGCGCTCAGGAGCGGCATCTGCCGCCGCGCGCCGCGAGGCCCAATAACGCTTCATGCGTTCGGATACCTCGACGCGTTCCTCCGGGCTCATGCCGCGCCGGCCGCGCCGCGCCTTCGGCTTCACTGGCGGCACCACGGCTGCGCGCGCCTGTATCCTCTCGAGCGACTGGATCAGCCGGTCGAGTCGTTTCTTCTCTTCGTATAACGAACGAATGGCCTTGTACAAATCCACGGCGGCCTTCCCGAAATCCTGAACCGCCTGATTATTCCTATATCGGAAGCGGATGTCAAGCGCCAGCTTCGAAAACTGTCGTACTAGAGCCGATTACCTACCTCACCAAATATGGCCAATTCGGCACTAAATGGTAGCCGTATTTGGTGACCGCGAAGTACGCGGCGCCGGCCAGCGCCAGCAGCACGATGAACAGCACGTAAAGCAGTTTCAACCAGGGGAAGCGCTTGTTTTCACGGTGCAGCACGAGCAGATAACTCGCGAAGACACCGACGAAAAACAGCACCAGCATCGGGACCACGAACAGCATCAGGTTGAAGATGTCCGGAGTCGGAGTGATCACGGCGGCCAGGGCAACCAGCGTCAAAATGACGTACCGGCTGTTCCGCATGAGAAACGAGGGCGTGACGATGCGGAGCAAGGTGAGAAAGAACACCAGGACCGGCAACTCGAACACGAGTCCGACGCCAAGCATCACGTTGACGAACAGATCGAAGTACTCCGAGATCGTCACGACGGGCATGATGTTGATGCCGCGCCCGATGCCGAGGAGGAACGTGAGGCCGAACCGGAAGACGACGAAATAGGCGAACAGCCCCCCGGTGATGAAGAGGCCGGCGGAACAGATCACAAACGGCGCCGCCCACTTCCGCTCTTTCTTGTATAGTCCGGGCGAGATGAAGCCCCACACCTGATACAAAAGCCACGGTGAGGCCAGGAAGATGGAGGCCAGCATCGGCACCTTCACCCACACGATGCTGAACGTCTCCATGGGCTTCGTGATCGCCAACTGCGGCGCGTAGCCGAGTTCCTTGAGGGCGACAATTGCGGGCTGGCTGACGAATACCCAGAGCTGGTTGGCGAAAACGAGGCTCGCAACAAACGCTACCGCGATCCCCATCAAAGCCCTGATGATTCGGGAACGGAGTTCTTCCAGATGTTCGAGGAAGGACATCCGCAGCATGCCGTCATCGTCGCCGCCTTCCTCGTCGTCGGAGGTTTCGGGTGCAACCGGCGGACCCGAGGCTCCGCCATTCTGCGTCGCAAGGGCAGCAGGTTCCTCCGTGTTTAGCGGCGGATCTCCAGGGGAATCATCGGAGCCGGTCGCGGGATCGAGCGTAGAACTTTCTTCTGCTGCTACGGACTCTGGATATGGTTCGGGCGCGGGTGTTCCGTTCTTGTCGTCCTGCAACCTGCTACCTCGCGATTTGTACTACTTCAGGCCTCGGCTGGCTTCTCGGAATCGGCCGGTTTACCTGCCACCTGAACACCGCCGGTCGCGGGACCGGGGTCGCCGGCTTCGGGCTGTGAGCCGTCGGCCGCCGTGGCTACCGTGCCTTCCGGAGCTTTGCCGGGTTGGGATTCGGCGTCCTGAGTTGCGGAAGCGCCTACTGACGACGTTTCTGTCGCGGTGGAATCGTACGACGTGTAACTCTGGGTTTCACTGTCGTAATAAGAGGACTCGTAGCTGGAGTAGTCGTAAGTGCTCGGATCGTATTCCTTGGTGACTTCCTTCAGCGACTCGTTCTCCCGCTCCAGGCTGCTCATCTCCCGGTCCCAAGTTGATTTCAGCTCGCTGGACGCCCGGCGAAACTCAGTGAGAGCTTTACCGACTGTCTTCCCAAGCTCAGGCAACTTTTTTGGACCGAACAGGAGCAAGGCAAGGAGAAAGATAAACACGGTCTCTTGCCAGCCCAGCGGACCAAACATGGAAAATCCTCCACTTCAAATTGCAGATCCTATGATATCGGGCGGGAGCACCCGACTTCAACCGGGGGGGCCGGCGGCCGGCCGCGGTTCCAT
>JAEYOU010000022.1 GCA_023411405.1 Pseudomonadota bacterium
GCGCCCGTGCGCGGGCGCCCGGGCGCGGCGGGCGCCGCGAGCTTCACGCCGTGCTTCTCGAGGGGCGCGAGGACGTCCGGATCGTTCGGCGCGGCCTCGGCCGCCCGGCGGAGCGCCGCCTCGCCCGGCTCGCGCTCGCCGAGCCGGAAGTGGAGCGTGCCGGCGAGCCGGTTGGCGGCGACGAACGTGGGGAAGGCCGCGAGCACACCGCCGAGCTCCTCGAGCGCCTTGCGGTCCTTCCCCTGGTCCGCGTACACGCGGGCGAGGAGGACGCGGGCGCTCGGGTCGTCGGGGTGCGCCTTCACGCCCTTCTTGCAGACGACCATCGCCTCCATGAACCGCCCCGCCGCGAGGTACGCCTCGGTGAGCGGGCGGTAGGCGTCGGAGGCCGGGTCGGTGGCGAAGGCGTGCTCGAGCGCAGAGATCTCGGCGGGCGAAACCTGCTTTCCGGGCGGACCCATCGCGCTCCACAATAACACCCGCCCGAGCCAAGAGGAGCTTGACACATCCCCGCGAAAACCGTTAAGGAAGCGGTCCCTTGCAGCACGGGGACCCGGGGCTGTAGCTCAGCTGGGAGAGCGCTAGAATCGCACTCTAGAGGTCGTCGGTTCGATCCCGATCAGCTCCACCATTCCGAAGGGCCCGCGCGGTGACGCCGGGCCCTTCGACTTTCTGGAGCTGGACCGTCCGCGTCGGGAACGCGAGCGCGGTCCCCGCGCGCTCCACGAGCTCCATGAACGAGAGGTAGAGCTCCTGCCGGAGGCGCGTGAACTCCGCCCAGTCGGCCGTCGCGAACCACGCCACCACCTCCACGTTGAGCGACGACTCGCGGAACTCGTTGAACCGGACGCTCGGCGGCGTGTCGCGGAAGAGCAGCGGGTGCGCGCGCAGCAGCTCCTCGATCCCCGCGAGCACCGCGCGCATCTGCGCGGGCGTGGTCGAGTAGACGAGGCCGAGGTTGGCGAAGAGCCGGATCCGATCGCGCGCCGCGAACGTCTCGGAGCGGCTGTCGGCGAGCTTTCCGTTGGGGATGGTGATGAGGGTCCGGTCGGGCGTCCGGAACCGGGTGGAGCGCATGCCGATGCTCTCGACCGTCCCGAGGAAGTCCTCCACCTTCACGAAGTCACCGACCCGGAACGGCTGGTCGACGCCGATCGCCACCGAGCCGAACAGGTTCTCGACCGTCTTCTGCGCGGCGAGGGCGAGGGCGATGCCGCCGATGCCGAGGCCGGCGAGGAGGCTCGCGACCTTGAACCCGAGCTCGTTCAGGACGGCGACGACCCCCATCGCGAGGAGCAGGACCCTCGCCACCTTCCGGCCGAGCGGCAGGAGCCCGGCGAGCCCCGTGCCCGCGCCGGTCCTCGTCCAGGGCGCGCCCCCCAGCGCGAAGAAGGCGACGTCGAGGAGCCGGAAGCCGGCCCAGAAGAGCGAGAGGTACGCCGCCGCGCGGAGCACGCGCACGAGCCCCACCTCGGCCCCGGCGCCCAACCCGAGCCAGGCGTGCGCGACCGAGAAGAGCCCGACGGCCCAGAGCGCGGTGAGCGGCCCGCCGATGCGCGAGATGATCTCGTCGTCCCACGTCGTCCGGGTGCGCGCCGCCAGCCGCCCGAGGAACGTCCGCGTGAGGTAGCCCAGGAACCACCCGAGGACGACGCACACGAGCACCAGGGCCGGGAGCGCGAGCCACTGCCACCAGAGGAGGCCGAGCGGACCGGGCTCCAGCAGCGCGGGCGGGAGGAGGCCCTCGAGGTTCGTCATGCGCCCGAGGATAACGCGGGGGGCGGCGCCGCGGAGCGGTGCCGGAAGAGGCCCCACGACGCCCGCCGGGTTAGACTCCGGCGGGAGGAGGCCCGAGGATGCCGCGCGTCACCGAGGAGGAGTTCGAGCAGGGGAGCGAGATCGTCCGCGTGTACCTGGCGGCGTCGATGCGCGAGGCCCGCTCGGTGGAGCAGACGCTGGACGCGCTCGGCGTGAACTACCTCGCCGAGCCGGAGCGCTACCCGGCGCGCTGGGCGTTCGGGCTGCGGGTCCGGTCCGGGGTCGGGTTCTGGGTGGCCGAGGACGCGCTCGAGCCGGCCGCGTCGGCGCTCGAGCGTGCAGGGTTGAAGTCGGGCCTCGTCCTCCGCTGAGCCCTACGCAGCCTTGGGCTTCGGGAGCGGCTTGCCCTTCTCGAAGGACACGTTCGGCCCGTACTTGGCGACGATCTTCTTCTTGGTCTCGAGCCCGGTGGCCTCGATCACGAACGTCGGCACGCGGCGGGCGCGGTTGTCCGCCACCCACTTCGTGATCTCGGTGCGCGGCGGGCGACGGCGCGCGGCGCTGCGGGCCGGGCGGACGCGGCTGCGGCCCGCCGTGCGGCCGGTGCGCCGGAGCTCGCGCTCGAGCCCTTCCTGCACGAGCTCCGCCATCTGGCGGGCGAGTTCGGCGGACACGCGGGCCACCACCTTGCTGGCGGCGGACTGCAGGATGGCATCGATCGAGGTCTGCGCGGTTCTGGCCATGTGTCGAGGGGCTCCGGTTCGCTCCGTGTGTTGGCCCGCAAAATACACGAGCGGGGGGGATTGTCTACGGTTCATTGCGCGGATTGCACGCCATTGTTCGCACGTCCCCGTCGGGTCTGTGGCGAAGGTGCATTTCGCCTCGTCCGCGGGGGAATTTGCGGGTGCTCACCCCCGGGCGTGCGGCGCAGGCGCCGACCCGTCTTCCGGGGACACCGCCGGCCGGTTCACGGGAACCGTTTCGAATCGCGGGCCTTTTCGGGCGCGCCCTCCGGCAGCCTCGCCCGGAGCCGCTCCAGCGCGCGCAGCAGGTCGGGGCGCTCCGCGAGCACCGGCAGCAGGGGATCGCTCCCCAGCTTCTCGGCGCGCGCGCGGGCGTCGCGGATGGTGAACCGCGCCGGATCGAGCCGCGCGTTCACCTCGCTCCAGCGCAGCGGCGTCGAGACGGGCGCGCCCGGCCTGGGGCGGACGGCGTACGGCGCGACGATGGTCTTCCCGAAGCCGTTCTGGAGGTAGTCGAGGTAGACCTTCCCCCGGCGCGCGGGGATGGCGCGCGCGGTGGTGGAGATGTCCCCGAGCTCCGCCTCGAGCACGCGGGCGAGGAGCTCCCCCAGCGCGCGCGCCCCGCCGTGGTCGAGCTGCTTGCCGAGCGGGACGAGGACGTGCATCCCGCGCTGGCCGGTGGTCTTCGGGTAGGCGGGCAGGCCGATCTCCTCGCACAGCGCGTGCGCCGCGCGCGCGATCCGGATCACGTGCTCGAACGGCGCCTCCTTGGGATCGATGTCGAGGATGCACCAGTCCGGCCGGTCGAGCGTCCCCGCGCGGCTCGCGAAGACGTGGAACGGGATGACGCCGAGGTTCACGAGCCAGAGCAGCCCCTCGACGTCGTCCACGAGGAAGTGGGCGAGGTCGCGATCGGCGTCCTCGGCGTGCACCGTGACGGTCCGGAACCACGGCGGCCGCCAGCTCGGCGCGTCCTTCTGGAAGAAGCTCTTCCCCTCGATGCCCTCCGGGTAGCGGGTGAGCACGAGCGGGCGATCGGCGAGGTACGGCAGCATGAACGGCGCGATCGTCCGGTAGTAGGCGGCGAGGTCGCCCTTCGTGATCCGCTCGCCCGGGAAGTAGACCTTCTCGGCGTTGGTGAGGGTGACCCCGCGGTCGCCGGCCGGCGCGGCGCCGGTCCCGGGGGCCGGGCGCGCGACCTCCCGGCTCGTCTCCTCGACGCGCTTGTCGTCGCGCACGCGCACGAACACCGGCTGGCGCAGGAGCCCCTCGCCGGTCCACTCCCGGAACTTCACCTCGACGACGAGCTCCGGGTCCACCCAGGTGTACCCGCGGCCGGCCGGCACCGGCCCGCCGCAGGGCGGCCCCCTCCGCGCGCGCGGGAGGAGGCGCGCGTGGAGCGACCGGAGCTGCGCGTCGCTGAACCCGGTCCCCACCGCCCCCGCGTAGGTGAGCGCGCCGGAGGCGGAGCAGGCGAGCAGGAGCGCGCCGAAGCAGCAGCGGCCGCGGCGCGGCGCGGTGAACCCGACCACCGCGAGATCGGCGGTGCGCTCGGCGCGGATCTTGAGCCACGCCGGGGAGCGGCCGGCGCGGTACGGCGCGTCCGCGCGCTTGGCGACGACGCCCTCGAGCCCGCGGGCCTCCACCTCGCGGAAGAAGGCGGCGCCCTGCCCGGTCACGTGGTCCGCGTAGCGCACCGGTCCGAGCCGGGGCGCGACCTCGGCGAGGAGGCGCTTGCGCTCTGCGAGCGGGAGCCCGCGCAGATCGCGCGCGCCGAGGGCGAGCAGGTCGAAGGCGAAGAGCGTCGCCGGCGCCTCGACCGACGCGCGGAGGCGATCCTCCCGCCCGGCGAGCCCGCTCCGCCCCTGGAGCGCCTGGAACGAGGGGCGGCCGTCGGGCCCGAGCACCACCACCTCGCCGTCCAGGACCGCGTCCACCGGCAGCATCTCGATCGCCTTCGCGATCTCGGGGTACACGGCGGTGACGTCGTCGCCGCTCCGGTACCGCAGCGCGGCGCGGCCGGCGTCGCGCCGCGCGATCATCCGGTACCCGTCGTACTTCAGCTCGAACAGCCAGCCCGCGCCGTCGAACGCGGCGTCGGCGCGCTCCGCGAGCATGGGGGCGAGGTCCCGAG
>JAEYOU010000101.1 GCA_023411405.1 Pseudomonadota bacterium
GTCACGGCCCGCTCCTCGCCGCGGGTGACCGCGACGCCGCCTTCCACCGTGTACCGCTGGCTCCCGAGCAGGCCCTGGGCCCGCGGGGCGGTGACCACCACGGCCTCGCCGCGGGACGGGAGCTCGACCCGGACGTCGTCGGCGCCGAGCAGCCCCGCGTCGCGCCGGAGGGTGACCTGGCGCGCCTCGCCGCGCGCCTGGAGGACGTCTCCCCGCCAGACCCGGAACCGTACCCTTTCGAGCTTCAGCTCAGGCGCCACCGCCGACTGCTCCGTTCCTGGCCCTGGGGAGCAGGCGAAGAGGAGCGGGAAGAGCAAGGCCGCCACCACCAGCGCCATCGTCCAAGGCCGCTGAACCATAGCATTCTTTCCCGCAGCTCCGATAGGCATGGCCCTTGCTAGCGGATCTATGCCCCTAGCGCTCGGAAAGCTCAACGGTTTTCGGCACTGACCTTGCTAAGGGACTCGCCCGCTTCCGCCCGGGCTTCTCCGGGCGGCCGCGTTCGCCAGCGGCGATGCATCCAGACCCACTCCGCCGGGTGCCGGCGGATCGCGGCCTCGAGGGCGGCCGTGCAGGCGGCCGTCAGGCGGATCGCCTCGGTCTCGCGGTCCGGCGGGTCCGAGGAGAACGGGATCTCGACCAGCTCGAGCCGGTGGCCGTCGGCCGCCCCCGGGCCCTTCCGATGGATGGTCCCGACGACCACCGGGGCGCCGAACCGGAGGGCGAAGTCGGCCGCCGCGCGCGGGGTGTACGCGAGCCGTCCGAAGAAGGGGACGAATACGCCCTGCACCCGCGTGTCCTGGTCGATGAGGATGCCGAGCGCCTTGCCGGAGCGGAACGTCTTGATGATGGCGCGGCCCGTGTCCGGGTTCTCACGCCAGAGGGTGGTGACGCCGCCCTGGGCCCGGAACCGCTCGGCCATCTCGTTGAGCCGCCGGTCGCCGCGCGACTTCGCGATGACGGCGTTGGGGACGCCGGCCCGCGCGATCCTGCGGGCGAGCAGCTCCCAGCTCCCGACGTGCCCGGTGACGAAGACCATGCCGCGCCCGCGCGCCATCACGTCCCGGAGGAGCCCCGGCGGCGAGAGCTCGACGTAGCGGTCGAGCCGCCCGTCGAACCAGCGGATGGAGGCGAGCTCCGTCGTGGAGCGGCCGAGGTGGACGAACATGTCCTGCGCGATCCGCTCGCGCTCCGCGGGCGTCTTCTCCGGGAAGGCGAGGGCGAGGTGGGTGAGGGCGAGCCGGCGGGTCTCTCCGGCGAGCCGGTACGCGAGCCGCCCCACCGCGGCGCCGAGCGCGAGCGCCGGACGGAGCGGCAGGAGGCCGAGCAGCCGGATGGCGAGCGGGATGAGGACGGAGCGGATCGCTCGGCGGACGCGCTTGCGGAGCGGGGCGGGCATCGCGCGCGAGACGCTAGCACGTCCCGCTCGTGCTTCGACAGGCTCAGCACGAGCGGACGATATCGAACCGCTCACCCTGAGCCTGTCGAAGGGTGAGCGGTCGAGCGTCGCTCTCCTGGAGCCTGAAGCCCCGCCGCTACGCCTTCACCGGCAGCTTGGTCACCGACCCGGGCGCGCGCTGCGCCTGGTCGCGGTGGTCGCGCGCGGCCCGCAGGAACCCGGCGAAGAGCGGGTGCGGGGCGAACGGCTTCGACTTGAACTCGGGGTGGAACTGGCACCCCACGAAGTGCGGGTGGTTGTTGAGCTCGATCATCTCCACCAGCCCCAGGTCGGGGTTCGTGCCCGAGAAGACCATCCCCGCGGCCTCGTACTGGTGGCGGTAGGCGTTGTTGAACTCGAAGCGGTGGCGGTGGCGCTCGTGGATGAGATCCTGTGCGTAGAGCTCGCGGGCCTTGGTCCCCTCCTTGAGCGCGCAGGGGTAGCTGCCGAGCCGCATCGTGCCGCCCTTGTCGGTGACCTTCTTCTGCTCCGCCATGAGCGTGACCACCGGGTGCGGGGTGGCGTCGTCGAACTCGAGCGAGTTGGCGCGGTCGAGGCCGAGCACGTTCCGGCCGAACTCGATCACCGCCATCTGCAGCCCGAGGCAGATGCCGAAGAAGGGCACCTTGTGCTCGCGCGCCCAGCGGACCGCGAGGATCTTCCCCTCCGTGCCGCGCACGCCGAAGCCGCCGGGGACGAGGATCGCGTCCACCTTCTCGAGCTCGGAGAGATCGCCCTCCTCCAGCTTCTGCGAGTCGATGAAGACCGCGTTCATGCGGACCCCGGCGGCGATGCCGCCGTGCACGAGCGCCTCGTTGAGGCTCTTGTAGCTCTCGGCCAGCTCCACGTACTTGCCGACGATCCCGATCCGGACGTCGCCCTTGCGCGGGCTCTTGATGCCCTCGACGATGGCGTCCCACTTGTCGAGGCGCGGGGCGCGGCTCCAGATGTTGAGGAGCTCGGCGAGCTTGTCGTCCACGCCCTCGGCGTGGAACGCGAGCGGCAGCTCGTAGATCGACGAGACGTCGCGCGCGGTGAACACCGCCGACGGGTCCACGTTGCAGAAGAGGGCGATCTTGTCCTTCATCTCCCGCTCGATCTCCCGGTCGGAGCGGCAGAGGAGGATGTCGGGCTGGATGCCGATCTCGCGGAGCTCCTTGACCGAGTGCTGCGTGGGCTTGGTCTTGAGCTCGCCGGCGGCGGCGATCCAGGGGACGAGGGTCACGTGGGCGTAGACCGCGTTCTCCTCGCCGACGTCGTACTTCATCTGCCGGATGGCCTCGAGGAACGGGAGGGACTCGATGTCGCCAACGGTGCCGCCCACCTCGACGATGAGGATGTCGGCGCCGCCCGCGGCCTCGCGGATGACCGCCTTGATCTCGTCGGTGATGTGCGGGATGACCTGGACGGTCTTGCCGAGGTACTCGCCGCGGCGCTCGCGGTTGATGACCGACTGGTAGATGCGGCCGGTGGTGTAGTTGTTCTTCCGGCTCATCTTGGCGCTGGTGAAGCGCTCGTAGTGGCCGAGGTCGAGGTCGGTCTCGGCGCCGTCGTCGGTGACGAACACCTCGCCGTGCTGGAACGGGCTCATCGTGCCCGGATCGACGTTGATGTACGGGTCGAGCTTGAGGTGCTGCACCTCGAGCCCCCGGTTCTCGAGCAGCGCGCCGATCGACGCGGCGGAGAGCCCCTTGCCGAGGGAGCTGACCACGCCGCCGGTGACGAACAGGTACTTCGTCTTCTTGCCGCGCTTGACCATGGTGCGCCCCTCAAGGTGAGCCCGAGCCCAGGAGCGCCCGCGCGCGCTCCAGGTCCTCCGGCGTGTCGATCCCGAACCCGCGATACGTGGTCTCTGCGACCTGGATCCTGTAGCCATGCTCCAGCGCCCGGAGCTGCTCCAGCGACTCCTCCTGCTCCAGCCGTCCCGGCGCGAGCGCGGCGAACCGTTCCAGGAACTCCGCGGTGAAGGCATACATGCCCACGTGGGCGCGCAGAAGAGGCGAGTTGCCGCCGGCTCGCCGGAACGGGATGGGCGAGCGCGAGAAGTAGAGCGCGCGGCCCTGGAGGTCGGTGACGACCTTCACCACCTGCGGCCGTTCGACCTCGTCCGGATCGATCGGCCGCACCAGCGTCCCCATCTCCGCGCCGGCGTCCATCGCGCGCACGAGGGTCTCGATCGCCTCCGGCTCGATGAGCGGCTCGTCCCCCTGGAGGTTCACGACCAGCGTCGGGCGCGGCGCGAGCTGGCGCGCGGCCTGCGCGACCCGATCGGTGCCCGTCGAGGCTGGCCCGGTGAGGATCGCCCGCCCGCCTGCCCGCTCGACGGCCTTCGCGATCCGCTCGTCGTCGGTCGCGACGGCGATGACGTCCACGCCGCGCGCCTGCGCCGCGCGCGCGACCACGTGGGCGATGATGGGCTTCCCTGCCAGGTCGGCGAGTGGCTTCCCCGGGAACCGCTGGGCTCCGAACCGGGCCGGGATGATGACCGCGACGTGTCTCAAACCGGGGCACCAACCTACGCTTGGGGATCGTGCTCGTCAACGACGTCCAGCGCGCACTCCTTAACGGATCGATCTGACAACGAATTGCTCGGGCTGCGCCCTCGCCCCGTCGGCGGGCGGAGCCCGCCTCCTCCGGACTTGCTCGGGCTGCGCCCTCGCCCCGTCGGCGGGCGGAGCCCGCCTCCTCCGGGACCTGCTCGGGCTACGCCCTCGCCCCGTCGGCGGGCGGAGCCCGCCTCCTCCGGGAATCGGATCGTACCCGGCCAGGCGAGCCGGGTCCGGCCCGCGCCGGGGCTCGCCGGGGAGGCGGGCGCACCCGACCTTTCCTGGCGCATGCTCGTCCTCCACGTCGTGGGTGCCCGCCCGAACTTCATGAAGGTCGCGCCGCTCCTCGAGGCGCTCCGCCGGCGCGGGGTCGCGCAGCGGCTCGTCCACACCGGCCAGCACTTCGACGAGAAGATGAGCGGCGTCTTCTTCTCCGAGCTGGGGCTCCCGCGCCCCGACGAGGACCTCGGCGTCGGATCGGGGTCGCACGGCGAGCAGACCGGGCGCGTGATGATCGCCTTCGAGCGGTGCCTCCTCGCGCGCGCGCCGCGGCCGGACCTCGTGGTCGTGCCGGGCGACGTCAACTCGACGCTCGCGGCCGGCCTCGTCGCGGCCAAGCTCGGGATCCCGGTCGCGCACCTCGAGGCGGGGCTGCGGAGCTTCGACCGCGCGATGCCGGAGGAGCTGAACCGCGTCGCGGTCGATCACCTCTCCGACCTGCTCCTCACGCCCAGCCCCGACGCCGACGAGAACCTGGCGCGCGAGGGGATCCCGGCCTCGCGGATCGCGCGCGTCGGGAACCTCATGATCGACACGCTGCGGGTCCACCTCGCGGCCGCGCGGGCCCGGCGCGTGCCGGAGGCGCTGGGGCTTGCGCCGGGCGGCTACGCCGTCGTCACGCTGCACCGGCCGTCGAACGTGGACGACCCGGCCGTCCTCGGCCGCCTCCTCGGCGCCCTCGCCGAGGTCGCGGCGACGCTGCCGGTCGTCTTCCCCGTGCACCCCCGGACGCGCGCGCGGATCGCCGCCGCGGGCCTCGAGCGCGAGGCCGCCGCGCTCCGGCTCGTCGAGCCGCTCGGCTACCTCGAGTTCCTGTCGCTCACGAGCGCCGCGCGGCTCGTCCTCACCGACTCCGGCGGGCTGCAGGAGGAGTCCACCGCGCTGGGCATCCCGTGCCTCACGCTGCGCGAGAACACCGAGCGGCCGATCACCGTCACCGAGGGGACCAACGAGGTGGTCGGCACGGACCCCGCGCGGATCCTCCGCGCGGCGCGGCGCGCGCTCGACGCCGCGCCGCCGCAGGGCAGGGTCCCGGCGCTCTGGGACGGGCGC
>JAEYOU010000158.1 GCA_023411405.1 Pseudomonadota bacterium
GACCACGGGCGGCGACACCGGCGGCGGCAGCGACATGGGCGGCACCGGCGCGGGCGGCGACACCGGCATGGGGACCGGCGCGACGGGCGACACCGGCATGGGCACCGGCGCGGGTGGTGCGACCGGCGGCGGTCTCATGGAGTGAGCCGCGGAGGCCGACTCCGCGCCCGGGTCCCGGGGAACCTCGGGCTCGGGCGCGGGCTCGGCTCGTTCACGGGTCAGACGTCCTCGAACCGGCCGGACTTCTCCGAGCGGAAGATCGCGTCGAGGACCTTCAGGTTGACCACCGCGTCCTCCACGCCGTAGGGGAGGGCGATCTCGCCGCGCACCGCGCGCGAGAAGGCCTCGCCCTGGAGCGTGTACTGGTCGCAGGGCGGCAGCGTCTCGACCGCGATCCCGCTGCCGTCGAGCGCCGAGCCGTCGTCGACCAGGATGCGCGTGGCGGCGCTGGCGGGGGCGTTGAACGGGATGAGGATCTCGATGCGTCCCTTCGTGCCGCAGAGCTGCACCCGCTGGTAGGGCGCGAGCTGCGTCGACACCGTGAAGTCGAGGTGCCGGCCCGCGCCGAAGTCCACGAGCGCGCTCGCCATCCGGTCGGTGCGGAGCGCAGGATCGCGGTCGACGAGCGCGACCGCGCGCATGGGATCGGTCCCGAAGAAGAACCGACCGGCGACGATCGCGTAGCAGCCGATGTCGTAGAGACCGCCCCCGCCGATGTCCGGCTTGTTCCGGATGTCCTCCGGGTCGTCGTTGAAGTACGAGAAGAGGACCTGGACGGCGCGGAGCGCGCCGATGCGCCCGCCGCGGACGAGGTCCCGGGCGTGTTGCCACTGCGGGTGGAAGCGGACCATGAACGCTTCCATCACGTGCACGCCGCACCCGCGGAGCGCCTGGACCTCCGTCGCCGAGAGCGCGATCGGCTTCTCGCAGAGCACGTGCTTGCCGGCGCGGGCCGCCTCGAGCGTCAGCGGGACGTGGAGGTGGTTGGGGAGCGGGTTGTAGACGGCCTCGATCTCGGGGTCCGCGAGGAGCTCCTGGTACGAGCCGTAGGCCCGCGGGATCGAGAGCGCCCGCGCGGCGTCCTGCGCCGCCTGGAGCGATCGGGAGGCGATGGCCCGGACCTCCGCGCCCGCGCAGCGCTGCAGCGCGGGGATGACCTTGGCGGTGCCGATCTTCGCGGTGCTCAACACGCCCCAGACGACCTTCTTCATGCGCGAGCCTCCTGACGGTCTGCCCATGAGTATCGCATCTCGCTGCACGGGCAACGGGCACTGCGGAGCGGCTCCGACCAGGTCCCCCACCGGGCAGGTGCGCGGCCGGCGGTCCCGCGCCGCGGAGGGAGCGGCTTTTCCTCGACGCGGACCGCGCGCGCGCTCGCGGCACGCGGGCTGCAACGCTGCCCCGCATCCCGCGACGGACGCCGCGGAGCGAATGGACCGCCATGCGGGGCGAGAGTCGCGCCCGCCTGATCTTCGACCTGCTGAAGGAGACGCCGATGGCCAGACCACTTCGATACTTCCTCCCCTTCGGGATCGCCGCCGCGGCCCTGGCCTTCGGGGCCCGCGCCGACGAGGCCGCCGCGGCGCCGGCCTTCACGAAGGAGATGGCCGACGCGATCGCGAACCAGAAGATCGCGCTCGACACCCTCTGGGTGATGGTGGCCGCGTTCCTCGTGTTCTTCATGAACCTCGGGTTCGCCCTCGTCGAGTCGGGCTTCTGCCGGGCGAAGAACACCGTCAACATCCTCTTCAAGAACTTCGTCGTGTTCGCGGTCGCGTCGATCGCCTTCCTGGTGGTCGGCTTCGGCCTCATGTACGGGGACGGGAACCCGCTGTTCGGGACGAACGGGATCTTCTTCGCCGCGGGCGCCGACAACAGCCCCGCGACGGGCGACGCGTACGAGGGCGTCTACAACGCGCTCAACTGGACCGGCGTGCCGTTCTGGGCGAAGTTCTTCTTCCAGCTCGTCTTCGCCGGCACGGCGGCCACCATCGTCTCCGGCGCGGTCGCCGAGCGGATCAAGTTCAAGGCGTTCATCATCTTCACCCTCTTCCTCGTCGGCGTGATCTACCCGATCGGCGGCCACCTGATCTGGGGCGGCGGCTGGCTCGCCGGCAAGGGCTTCCTCGACTTCGCCGGCTCCACCGTGGTGCACTCGATCGGCGGCTGGGCGGCGCTCGTGGGGATCCTCTTCCTCGGGCCGCGGCTCGGGAAGTATGGGCCCGGCGGCCGCGTGAACGTGATCCCGGGCCACAACATGACGTCGGCGGCGATCGGCGTGTTCGTCCTCTGGCTCGGCTGGTTCGGGTTCAACCCGGGCTCCACGATGGCCGCGGACGGCGCCTCGATCGCGCACGTCGCCACGACGACGAACCTCGCCGCGGCCGCCGGCACGCTCTCCTCGATGATCGCCGCGTGGGTGTTCCTGAAGAAGCCGGACCTCGGCATCACGCTCAACGGCTGCCTCGCGGGCCTCGTGGCGATCACCGCCCCCTGCGCCTTCGTGAGCATGACGAGCGCGATCATCATCGGCCTCGTCGCCGGCGCGCTCGTCGTCGCCGCGGTGCTGTTCTTCGATCGCGTCCGCATCGACGATCCGGTCGGCGCCACCGCGGTGCACCTGGCCAACGGCGTGTTCGGGACGATCGCCCTCGGGCTGTTCGCCGATCCCACCGTGGCGCCGTCGGCGGCCGCGGCGAAGCCGGGCCTCTTCCTGGGCGGCGGGTTCGCGCAGCTCGGTCCGCAGCTCCTCGGCGTGGTGGTGGTGGGCGGCATCGTGGTCGCCCTCTCGGCGGGCTTCTGGTGGATCACGAAGCTCGTCTCCGGCGGCATCCGCGTGACGGAGGAGGAGGAGATCGAGGGGCTCGACATCGGCGAGCACGGGAACACCGCGTACCCCGACTTCCAGGGGAGCAGCCTCATCGGCGGGGCGGGCCACACGGTGAGCGCGGGCTACAGGCCCACCCCGGTGGGCAGCCCGAACCCGATCACCTGATCCCGACGATCCGATCCCGTGCGGCGAGGGTGGAGCGTTCGCTCCGCCCTCGCCGCCGTTCTAGTAGATGGTTGAAGAACGCGCCCTTCTCGTTCCCGGTCACCCCTGAGCGTAGGCCCGCGAAGCGGGCCGGAGTCGAAGGGCGGCCGGGAGCTCGGCCTCTCAGGTCGGGCAGGTTGTACGCGGCGGCCACGAAGTGCGCGGCGAGCTGCGTGCGGGCCAAGCCCCGCACGCCGTCCTCGCCGCCGCCAGGCAGGGCAGCCTCATCCTGCGGGGGTTGGGCCCCCACGCGGAGTCGAGCGGCGCCGGTGGTCGGCAGGAGCCAGTCGCGGCGGTGGTGGGGATGGTGCTGCTCACGACCGGCACACGCCCCCGCTGCTGCGGTGGCGGTTCGGCCGGCTGCGCGGCGAGGCGGTGCGGGAGCTGGCGGCGTAGGGCGCGCGGTGGCCGGAGCGCCGGCCACCGCGCCGAGGCACGACGGACTACAGCGCCTCTTCGCCTCGCTCCGCGGTGCGGATCCGGATCGCCTCCTCGACCGGGAGCACGAACACCTTCCCGTCGCCGATGCGCTCGGTGCGAGCCGCGCGGACGATCGCGTCCACGGTGCGCGCCACCAGCGCCTCCGGCACGACGACCTCGACCTTCACCTTGGGCAAGAACTCCACCCGGTACTCGGCGCCGCGATAGACCTCCGTGTGGCCCTTCTGCCGGCCGAACCCCTTCACCTCGGTGACCGTGAGGCCGGTGGCCCCGATCTCCGTGAGCGCCTGCTTCACCTCGTCCAGCTTGAACGGCTTGATGATGGCCTCGACCTTCTTCACGGTTCACCTCTTGGCCCGCCGGGCGCGCCCGGCCGCGGTGGTGGAGCTCGATGGCCGCCGCGCCTGCGTCTCCACGCAAGCGCAGCGAGCGGGGGTGCGAGCGGCAGGCGATGCAACGGGTGCGCCGCGGCCGGGCGCCCCTCGCGTCGGGGCGTTGCGCTGGCCGGCGCCCGGACGCTGCCCGATTCCGAGGCAGGCCGGAGGCGAAGATCAGGGCAGGTCGGCGAGCTCGTCGACCTCGACCGGCGCCGTCCGGAGCACGTCGTCGCCGAACGAGATGCTGGCGCTCGGCGAGAGCACACGGAGGGCATCGATGGGCCACAAGAAGGCCGGGTCCTCGTCGGCCTCGCTCAGGTCCACGTGGTACCCGAGATCGCCGAGCGAGGCGATCGACGCATGGCTGAGCGGGTTCGGAGCGCCGCCGAGGGAGACCATGCCCGTCATGAGCTCGTTCCCGAGCTCCGACTCGCGCCAGTGCGCGCCGATGGTGCCCTGGAGCCCTCCGTTCTCGACGGGGATCGCGACGAGGGTGGACGGCGCCTGGTCGAGGTCCTTCGCTGCGGCGACCGCCCTCGCGCCCCGGAACACCGGATCGCTCACGTCCGTTCCCGTCACGAGGCCGTGGTAGTCGGTCCAGATCGTCCCGAACCCGAGCGCATGGAAGAGCTCGTGGAGCGCCACCGTCTCGAGGAGCCCCACGTCACCGCTCGAGAGGGCGGTCTGGATGCTCGGGGACCCGGCGTTGAACTGCACGACGGAGACGAGCGGGTACCTGTCGTTCTTCCGCACGATGCACGGACCGGACGAGGCGAGCGTGTTGTCGCTGTCGAGCACGCCGAAGCTGATCAGGACGACGAGGCCAGGGATCCGCTCGCTGATCCGGACGGTCTCGAGCGTCCCTTCGCAGTCGAACCCGCTCACCCGGGTCGGGACGAGCCCTGCCGTGATCATCGCGCGGATCCGCTCCGCCGCAGCGTCGACGGCGGTCGTGAGCGCGGCGCGCTCCGCGTCCGTCATGGCCTCGACGGACGGGCGATACCGGACGTCGAGCGTGTACGTCGCCTCGGGCGGCGTGGACTTGGGCCCGCACGAGAGGGCGACCAGGGCGGCGAGCGCGGCGGCGGAGCGAGCGAGGGTGCGGGTCATGGGACGAGCTCGATGGGGATGCGGAGGATGTCGTCGCCGAGCGGGAGCGCCTCGGGGTCGGGTTCGGAGGACAGCAAGGCCGCGAGGCCGAGATCGAACGGGTCTGCGGCCTCGAGGCTCACCGTATACCCCAGGTCCGCGAGCGACGCGATGGTCGTGCGGGAGAGCGGCTGCGTCGAGCCCGAGAGGTAGCCGGTCATGAGCTCGTTCCGGAACACCGACTCGCGCCAGTGGGAGTCCCGCGTGCCCGCGCCGCACTGCCCGGGCCGGAAGCCCTCGCAGTTCTCGACTGGCACGGAGGTCCAGCCGGCGGGCGCGCCGTTCGCACCGGTCGCGGCGGCGACGGCGTTCGCTCCGGTGAACGAGGAGTCCAGGGTGCCGGCGCCCACGAGGAGGGGCGGGTCCCAGAACCCGAACCCCACGACGTGGAGCATCTCGTGGAGGATGGTGTTGCGCAGCGTGCCGCCGGCCTCGAGCTGGGCAAGGTCGGCCGTGTCGAACTCCATCACGCCCACCGCGGGGAGACCGTTCGAACCTCGGATGATGCACGGTCCGGCCTGACCGAGGATCCCACCGCGCCCGTCGATGGGCCGAAGCCGGACGATGATCTGGAGCCCTTGCACCGTTCCGGACAGCGAGGTGCCGTCGCAGCGCCGGCCCGAGAGGTCGATCGTGGAGAGCGCGCCGACGACGGACTCCTCGATCCGCGCGGCAGCGGCGGTGAAGGCGGTCCACTGTGCGTCGGTCGCGGAGGAAAGCAGGCGCAGATCGATGCGGTAGCCCCCGCTCGACGGGAGGACCGCAGTGAAGGGCACGGTTCCGCTCGACGCCGTCCCCGCGATCCGCGCCCGTAGCTCCTGGGTCCCGCCGGGGCCGAGCTGCCACTCCACCTGGAGCCGGCCATCTGCCCCGCTCGTGCCGCTCGGCGGCTCCACCGCGCCACCTCCGGCGGTGACCTCGAACTCGATCGGCACGCCAGGGATGGGCGTGCCACGCGCATCGGTGACCACCACGGCCGGCGGTGAGGCCACCGGCTCGTCCGGGACCCCGACCTGCCGGTTCAACGACACCGCGAGCAGCCGCGAAGCCTGCCCCGGTTCGCTGGAACGGGCATCGCCGGTCCTGGCCTCCCCGCACGAAGCGAGGAGGAGCAGGGCGGCGACGCCGGCGATCCAGCGAGGGTGGGGGCGGGTGGGCACGTGTAGGGCGCTCGCGAGCGCTGCTGTCCTGAGAGCCTAGCGGGTTCGCCGCGTCGCGACCAGCCGCCAAGACCATGGCTGAAAAGGGCCGAGCCCGGCCCGAGCTGTGCTCGGACCGGGCTCGGGTGTGAACCGCCTCGGGGCCGCGCGGGGCCCGACCAGGTCGGGCTCGGCTCGGGCTCGGGCTCGTCCACGGGGCTCGGCTCCTTACGCCTTGGGCGGGGTGCCCCCCTTGGCGAAGAGCTCGTACAGCGCGTACCGCTCGCGCACCTGCTTCTGCGCCTCGGCGATGAGCTGCTCGTACCGCTCCGCGTTCATGGCCTTCACCGAGCGGTAGCGGGTCTCGCGCTCCACGTACTCCTTGAGGTCGATCTTCGGGGCCGGGCTGTCGAGCTTGAGCGGGCTCTCGCCGGCCTCCGCGCGGCGCGGGTCGAAGCGGAAGAGCGGCCAGTGGCCGGAGTCCACCGCCAGGCCCTGCTGCTCGAGGCCGATCTCGGTGCCGATCCCCTGCTGCAGGCAGTGGGCGTAGGCGATGACGAGCGAGACGCCCGGGTAGCTCTCCGCCTCGCGGATGGCGTTGACCGTCTGCGCGTCCTTGGCGCCGATGGCGATCTTGGCGACGTAGACGTTGCCGTAGCTCATCGCGAGCATGGCGAGGTCCTTCTTGCCCGTGCTCTTGCCGGCGGTGGCGAACTTCGCCGAGGCGCCGAGCGGGGTGGACTTGGAGGCCTGGCCGCCCGTGTTGGAGTAGACCTCGGTGTCGAGCACCAGGATGTTCACGTTCCGCCCGGAGGCGAGGACGTGGTCGAGGCCGCCGTAGCCGATGTCGTAGGCCCAGCCGTCGCCGCCGATGATCCAGACGCTCTTCTTCACGAGCTGATCGGCGAGGTCGAGCAGCCGCTTCGCCTCGGCCGTGCCGGCCGCGGTGAGCTTCGCCTTGAGCGCCTGCACCCGCTCGCGCTGCGCGGCGATGCCGGCCTCGGTGGACTGGTCGGCCGCGAGCAGCTCCTGCACCAGCCCGTCGCCCACGACGGCGGCCTGCGCCTGGAGCAGCTCCTTCGCGTACTGCTCCTGCTGGTCCACCGCCAGCCGCATGCCGTAGCCGAACTCGGCGTTGTCCTCGAACAGCGAGTTGGACCAGGCCGGGCCGCGGCCCTCGGCGTTCTTGCAGTACGGCGTCGTCGGGAGGTTGCCGCCGAAGATCGACGTGCAGCCGGTGGCGTTCGCGACCAGCATGCGGTCGCCGTAGAGCTGGGTGAGGAGCTTGATGTACGGGGTCTCACCGCAGCCGGTGCAGGCGCCCGAGAACTCGAACAGCGGCTCGAGGAACTGCGAGCCCTTCACGTCGAGCTTCACCTTGGTGCGGTCGGCGTTGGGCAGGCCGAGGAAGAACTCGAAGTTCTTCGCCTCCGGCTTGCGCAGCGGCTCCACCGGCGCCATCGCCAGGGCCCGCTTCTTCGGCTCCTTCTTGGAGACGCCCGGGCAGATGTCGACGCAGAGGCCGCAGCCGGTGCAGTCCTCGGGCGCGACCTGGACCGTGTACTTCGCGCCCTTCACGTCGGGCGACTTGAAGTCCATCGCCTTGAAGGTCGCCGGCGCGTTCGCGCCCGCCTCGGCCGCGTAGAACTTGGTCCGGATGGCGGCGTGCGGGCAGATGAGCGCGCACTTGTTGCACTGGATGCAGGGGCCCGTCTCCCAGACCGGGATCTCGAGGGCGATGGCCCGCTTCTCGTACTGCGTCGTCGCCGTCGGCCAGGTGCCGTCGACCGGGAAGGCGGAGACCGGGAGCAGGTCGCCCTTGTTGGCGAGCATGATCGCGGTGACCCGCTTCACGAAGTCGGGGGCGTTCTCGGCGACGACCGG
The DNA here is from genome assembly GCA_023411405.1 of Pseudomonadota bacterium. Lineage (GTDB taxonomy): Bacteria > Myxococcota > Myxococcia > Myxococcales > Anaeromyxobacteraceae > Anaeromyxobacter. The sequence goes on from JAEYOU010000158.1 coordinate 8,025, forward strand.
CGAGCGCGGCGCGCCCGTGAGCGCGGCGCCGGCCGCGGGCACCGTGACCTCGTGGAGGTGGGCGAGCGTCGCGTCCACCGCCTCGAAGTTCTTCCGCACGACCTCCGGCCCCTTGCGCCCGTAGGTCTTCTCGATGGCCTTCTTGATGTGGGCGATCGCCTGCTCGCGCGGCAGCACGCCGGAGATGGCGAAGAAGCAGGTCTGCATGATGGTGTTGATGCGCACCCCCATGCCGTTCTCCTTCGCGACCTTGTAGGCGTCGATCACGAAGAAGCGGAGCTTCTTGTCCACGAGCTGCTGCTGGACCTCGCGGGGCAGCTTGTCCCAGACCTGGTCGGCCGGGTACGGCGCGTTGAGCAGGAAGGTCGCGCCGGGCACCGCCTGCTCCAGCATCTCGTACTTGTCGAGGAACACGAACTGGTGGCAGGCGACGAAGCTCGCCTTGTCCACGAGGTAGGCGGAGCGGATCGGCCGCGGCCCGAACCGGAGGTGGCTCGTGGTGAGCGTGCCGGACTTCTTCGAGTCGTAGAAGAAGTAGCCCTGGGCGTAGTTGGGCGTGTCCTCGCCGATGATCTTGATCGTGTTCTTGTTGGCGCCGACGGTGCCGTCCGCGCCGAGGCCGAAGAAGAGGGCCCGGTGCACGTCGGTCGGCTCGACCGTGAAGGCCGGGTCGAACTTGAGCGAGAGGTGGGTGACGTCGTCGTTGATGCCGACGGTGAAGTGGTTCTTCGGCGCGGGCTTCGCGAGCTCGTCGTAGACCGCCTTCACCATCGCCGGCGTGAACTCCTTCGAGGAGAGGCCGAAGCGGCCGCCGACGACCGTGAGGTCCTTCTTCGCCCAGGCCTTGTCCTCGCGGATCGCGGTGACCACGTCCTGGTACAGCGGCTCGCCGACCGCGCCGGGCTCCTTGGTCCGATCGAGGACGGCGATCGACTGCACGCTCGCGGGGAGCGCGCCGAGGAAGTGCCTCACCGAGAACGGCCGGAAGAGGCGGACCTTGAGGAGGCCGACCTTCTCGCCCTTCGCGAGGAGGAAGTCCACCGTCTCGTGCGCCACCTCGGCGCCCGAGCCCATCACCACGACGACCCGCTCGGCCTGCGGGTGGCCTACGTACTCGAACAGCTTGTACGCGCGGCCGGTGAGGGCGGCGTACTCGTCCATCACCTGCTGCACGGCCGCGGGGGCGGCGTCGTAGAACCCGTTGCAGGCCTCGCGGGCCTGGAAGAAGACGTCGGGGTTCTGCGCGGTGCCGCGGAGCACCGGCCGGTCCGGGGTGAGGCAGCGATCGCGGTGCTGCTTCACGAGCGCGTCCGGCACGAGCTTCCGGAGATCCTCGTCCGAGAGGAGCTCGATCTTGGCCACCTCGTGCGAGGTGCGGAACCCGTCGAAGAAGTGGAGGAAGGGGACGCGGGTCCGGAGCGTCGCGACGTGCGCCACCGCGGCGAGGTCGTGCGCCTCCTGCACGGAGTTGGAGGCGAGCATGGCGAAGCCGGTCTGCCGGCAGGCCATGACGTCGGAGTGATCGCCGAAGATCGAGAGCGCGTGCGTCGCGACGGTGCGCGCGGTCACGTGCATCGCGAACGAGGTGAGCTCGCCCGCGATCTTGTACATGTTCGGGATCATGAGCAGCAGGCCCTGGGAGGCCGTGAAGGTCGTGGTGAGCGACCCGGCCTGCAGCGCGCCGTGCACGGCGCCCGCCGCCCCGCCCTCGGACTGCATCTCCGCCACCGAGGGGATCGTGCCCCAGACGTTCTTCTGGCCCTTGGCCGACCACTCGTCGGAGAACTCGCCCATCGGCGACGAGGGCGTGATCGGGTAGATCGCGATCACCTCGCTCAGCCTGTGCGCGACCGAGGCCGCGGCCTCGTTGCCGTCCATCGTCGCCATGCGCCTGCCGGCCATGCTCTCTCCTTCTCGTGGGTGGCTGGGGTGGCGGGCGGAGGCCGCCCGCGCGCGCGTCGGAATACCAGACGCGGCGGCGCCAGTCTCGCCCGGGCCCTGCGGCGATGAGGCGCGGGCGCGCGCGGGCGCACCTGCGGTCCGCCGTTGCGGGATCGAGGCGCAAGGCGTGCGTCGGTGCCGCGATCTTCAGCAGCGGCCCACTCAGGCGCCTCTGTAGACCGCGTTGCGATCCAGGTACCCGGAGTCGATGAGCACCGCGTCCACGTTCTCGCGGGTGACGGGCTGCGGCTCGAGCAGCACGGCCGGGACCTGCCGGCGTCCATTGGAGACCGCCGCGCCGCCGGTGTCGACCGGCTTGCCCTCGGTGAGCGCGGCGGCGATCTCGACGGCCTTCTTGGCGAGCTCGCGCACGTCCTTGAAGACCGTCATCGTCTGCGTGCCCTTCACGACGCGCGCGGCCGCCGCCAGCTCGGCGTCGAGCCCGGTGATCGGCACCTTGCCGGCGAGGCCGCGCGCGGCGAGCGCCTCGATCGCCCCCGCGGCGATCGAGTCCGTCGCGGCCAGGACGGCGTCGATCCGGAGGCCGCCGGCCAGGGCCTCGGCGCAGATCCGCTGCGCCTCGCTCGCCAGGTAATCGCGGACGCGCGCCTCCAGGACGATCTTCACGTCGCCGCGCGCGACGCGCGGGCCGATCACCTCCATCGCGCCCTCGCGGAAGAGCTCGGCGTTGTGGTCCGTCGTCGGGCCGTGCAGGAGGAGGTAGCCGCCGCGCGGCGCCGCTCGGACCAGGACCTCGCCCTGGAGACGGCCGATGCGGACGTTGTCGAAGGCCACGTAGTGGAAGTCGCGCGCGGTGTTGACGGCGAGCCGGTCGTAGGCCACCACCTTGACGTTGGCCTTGGCCGCGTACTCGACGATGGTGGCGGCGGCGGCGGCGTCGTGCGGCGCGAGGATGAGCGCCCGGACGCCCCGGTCGACCAGGGACTTGCACTGGGCCTCCTGCCGCGCGGCGTCGCACTCGGAGAGCTCGATCTGGAGGTCCCACCCGAGCCGCCGGGCGTGCGCGAGCATGGTGATCTTGGCCTTCACCCACTGCTCCAGGCGCTGCGTCGGGAGCGAGAGCCCGAGGACCCGTCCGCCGGCGGCGAGGCTCCTGCGCGGGGCCGCGCCGCCTCCACGC
>JAEYOU010000265.1 GCA_023411405.1 Pseudomonadota bacterium
CCTCCGGCGCGGGCGCCGCCGGCCGGGCGCGCCGGCTCCGCGCCCAGCGGAGCGCGGGCTGCTCGACGACGTGCCAGGACAGCCACGCGAGGACGAACGAGCCCGCGACCGCCAGCGCCGAGAGCCCCAGCCAGAGGCCGATGGAGCGCATCTCCATCGGCTTGAAGGTGGGGAACCAGAGGAGGCGGAGGAGCTCGAGCAGCGGGAAGTGCCACAGGAACAGGCCGAAGGAGTACTTGCCGACCCAGCGGAGCAGGCGGTTGTCCAGCCAGCGCGGCAGTCGATCGCCGAACTGCATCGCGAAGAGGCCCAGCGCCAGCAGCGCCGGGAAGAAGGGCGAGAGGTACGGCTGGCGCGTGACCACGTTCACGCCGCCGCCGAACATCGCGTGCAGGAAGAGCGCCCCGAGCAGCGCCCAGGCGCCGAGCCGGTCGAAGTCCGCGCTGCGCCGCGGGTTCGTCCGCTGCCTCCAGGCGATCGCCAGCGCGGCGGCGCTGCCGAGCAGGAACTGCATCATGAAGGTCGCGGGGTTCCAGTACGGGAGCCACTCCTTCGCGCCCCCGAAGAGGCCGAGGTGCCAGCCCTTGCCGGCCTCGTCCGTCGGGAAGATCGCGACGATGGCGAGGTGCGCGAGCTGGAGGCCGGCGAGCACCCAGGCGAGGTACCGCAGCGCGCGCTGCGGGGACCGGTCGGGGAGCACGCGCCACATGGGCAGCAGGATCACGGGCAGGAGCGCGTAGCAGAGGACCTCGAAGCTGATGGTCCACAGCACCGGGTCGAGCTCCGCGGGGAAGAGGGTGATCCAGTGGAACCCGGAGGTGAAGGTCGCCCCCGCGACGAGGCGCCGGAGCACGTGGGCCGTGTCGGGCACGAGCGCGAGCCCGAGCAGCGTGCTCGCGCCGAGCGCGGTCCAGTAGCCGGGCGCGATCCGCGCCGCGCGCTTCAGCGCGTACGGCCCGAGCGGCGGCGGCCGGTCCCCGTCGAGGAACCGCTTCCAGAACGACATCGACAGCAGCGCGCCGGAGAGCACGAAGAAGAGGCTGACGCCCATGCCGGGGCGGATGCCCACGCGCCAGAGGGGCTTGACGATCCAGAGCAGCGTCCACTCTCCGTCGAGCCGCTGCGCGAGGTGATGCCCGATGACGAGCAGGCACGCGACGGCGCGCATGCCGTCGAACCCGCGGAGCGCGTTCGGATCGGGGCTCTCGGGCGCCTCCAGCGTGCGGCGGAGCCAGGCCCACAGGCGCGCGCCCCAGGTCCGGCGCCGCGGCCGGAGGTCGAGCGGCGCCCCGGGCCGCGCCGTCCGCGGCAGCGCGGGGCGGCCGCCGATCTGCGCCCAGAGGAAGTAGACGATCCCGGCGAGCGCCAGGAGCACCACGACCGCCATCGCCGCCGCGGCGCCGTAGTCGCCCTGGTTGTACGCCATGAACTCCATGTACCCGACCAGCGATCGGCGACCACCGGCGGACAGGCCGCCCACGACCGTGAGCGAGGCGGCGAAGAAGATCATCGGCCGGAGCTGTGGGACCGTGACGTGGCGCAGCGTCTGCCAGGGGCCGGCGCCGTCGATGCGCGCCGCCTCGAGCAGCACCTTGGGCACGTACTGGAGGGCGGTCACGTACAGGAGCACGTTCCAGCCCAGCCCGTACCACCAGGAGATCAGCACGCCCACCGCGGCGCCGTGCTCCCGGTAGAACTCCAGCGGCCGGGTGGGGAAGAAGAGGGCCAGGGGCTTCACCCCGAGCACCTCCGCGTTCCCGAGCGCCAGCAGCGCGGAGTTCACGAGGCCGTTCTCGCTCGACGAGAACAGCGTGGACATCACGATCCAGACGACGATCCCCGACGTGAGGAAGGGCAGGAAGTACAGCGCGAGGACGCCGGCGCGCCAGCGCCGGAAGGCCTGGTCGAGGAACGCCGCCAGCGGGATCGCCGAGGCGTGGACGAGGAACCCCGCGACCGCGGTGTGCCAGAGCGCGTTCCCCAGCGCGGCGCCGAACCAGTCGTCGTCGACGAAGATCCAGACGAAGTTGTCCAGCCCGGCGAAGCCGAGGTCCGCGAACCCCTTGATGGAGTCCCACCGGAAGAGCGACATCACGACCGTGAACAGCACCGGCGCGAGCCCGAACACCGCGAGCACCAGCAGCGCGGGCGCGAGGTAGACGTACGGGAGGCGCGCGCCGCGCCGGGAGCTCCTGCGCGGGGGTGCGGTGGCGGGTGTGTTCATCGAGCGCGTCCGGCGCCCGCCGAGTGTTCGGCACGGCGGCGCGCCAGTCAACGGGAAAGCTGCTGCCCGCCTGCCTCCGCGGCGCCCTGCGTCCAGAAGCGGGCGACGAGCTCGGTCCGGCTCCGACATCCGACCTTGGCGAGGAGCGCCGACACGTGCAGCTCGACCGTCTTCTCGCTGCAGCCGAGCCCGGCCGCGATGGCCCTGTTGCCCTGGCCCGTCGCGAGCCGGGCGAGCACCTCGGTCTGCCGCCGCGTGAGCCCGCGGGCGCGCGCCAGCTCCTCCGCGCGCGCCGTCGAGGACGAGAGGGCGGGGGCCTGTGGGACCTCGGGGACGAGGGTCACGAGGAGCCGGACGCGGCCGTGGTCGTCGTACCTCCGGACCGTGAGCCGCTCGCCGGGCCGGGCCAGCCCCGGCGGCGCGGGGAGC
>JAEYOU010000273.1 GCA_023411405.1 Pseudomonadota bacterium
GTCGGGGGACAGCTCGCGACGCACGTACGCGCGCCAGATCTCGTGCCCGTCGCCCGCCGCGTCTCGCAGCGCGGGGTCGAGCGCCGCGCAGAACTGGTGGATGTTGCGGAGGTCGCGCAGGAAGAACGCCTCCGCCTGGCTGTTGTGCGCGGCCCCGACGACCTGCGGGAAGTCGATCACGACCGGCCCATCCGCCGCCACCAGCACGTTGTACGGCGAGAGGTCCCCGTGGATGAGGTCGCAGGCGAGCATCCCGATCGCCTGCCGCCGCAGCGCCGCGTAGAGCGGGGCCGCCTGCTCCGGCGCGAGCGGCGCGTCGACGAGCCGGGGCGCGGGGCGACCGTGCTCGTCGAGCACCAGCTCCATGAGCAGGATGCCCTCGTAGAACAGGACCGGCCGCGGCACGCGCAGGCCGGCCGCGTGCAGCCGGTGGAGCGCGTCGGACTCCTTCGTCTTCCAGGCGTCCTCGGCCGCCTCCCTGCCGAACCGCGAGCCACGATCCATCGCGCGCTGGGTGCGGGAGCTCCGGACCTGGCGCCCTTCCTTGTAGGCAGCGTCGTTCTTGAAGCTGCGGACGTGCCGGGCGCGGTAGACCTTGGCGACGACGACCTCGCCGGCGTGGCGGACGAGCGAGACGTCCGCCTCCTTGCCGCTCTTGAGGCGCACGACGATCTCGTCGATGACGCCCTCGTCCAGGAGCATGTCGAGGGATGCGTTCACCCTGCGTACCCCTTCGGCGGCCAGGTGTAGTTCCCGTCTCCGTTCATGCGTCCCCCAGCGCGAGCGCGGTCCGCCGCGCCGCCTCCATCATGAGAAAGAACGCCTGCCCCTCGGCCGCCACGCCGGGCCGGTCGAACAGGGGCGCGCCGCAGACGTCCCGCACGTAGCCGCTCTTGTCCACCTTCGCCACGGCGGCGCGCCGCATCCGCTCGGCCGGCGCGAGCAGCCCGCGGTCGAGCCAGCCGGCGGTGACGCCGCGGTAGATCGTCCAGGCGAGCATCTGGGCCAGATTCACCTCGACGAACGTGGACGGGTCGTCGAGCACGTCATGGAAGAGCCCGTCGGGCCGCTGGAGCGCGAGGCACGCGGCGAGGAGCTCCCGCACCCAGGCGGCCAGCTCCTCGCGCTCGGCCTCCATGGCCTCCGGCAGGTGGGCCAGCACGCGCGCGCACCCGGCGGCGACCCAGCCGTTGCCGACGCCCCAGGGCGCGGCGCGCACGAACGTGCCCTGGGCCTCGCTCCACCGGTGGCCGAAGAGCCCGCGCCCGGGGAGGAGCAGCCGGGCGCGCAGCCCGCGGAGCTGGCGGAGCGCCTCGGCGGGCTGCCCTGCGACGGCGAGGAACGGCGGAGCCATCCAGGCGGAGTCGCTCCAGAGCTCGCCGTCGGGGTTCGGCACGAGGTGGAAGAGGACGCCTTCGGCGCTCCGCGGCGCGAGCTCGAGGAAGTAGCCGAGCATCCGCTCGGCCGCCTCCCGCAGGGCCGGCTCGCCGGTGGCGAGGGCCGCGAAGATCACCGCCTCGCCCACCGCGCCAGCGTCGGTGACGCCCGGGTCGACGTAGAGCTGCGCGAGCCGGCCCGACGGGTCCTGCCGGAGCACGGCCTCGCGGGCGAGGAGGGTCGCGAGATCCCAGTCGCCCTCCTCCAGGCAGGCCTGGGCGGCGACCCCCTGCTCCCACGAGGCGCGCTGCATCGCGAGCATCGCGCGCCGCACGCGGCCGCACCGGAGCGCGTCGTCCTGCGCCGGCGGCGGGGGCCGTCCGAGCAGGCCGCGGCGCCGGAGGTCCTCCCAGGGGATCGAGGCGCGGATGGCTTCGGACACGCAGGCGGCTCCAGATCGAGGTCGCCCGGAACATACCGCGCCGCGGCGGGCCCGCGGTACATTGAGGCGGGTGAACACCGCTCCTGGAGGGGGAATGCCCGATCGTCGTGCCTGGCCGCGCGCGCTCGCCGCGCTGCGGCTCGTCGGATTCGTGGGAGTCGTGGGCGTGGGACTCGCCGGACTCCCCGGGGCCGCCGCCGGCGACCCTTCGACGCCCGCCGCCGAGCCCTCGACCGCTCCCCGCGCCGCCGCCGCGTGGCTCGAGCTCAGCTCCGAGCACGTCGTCCTCCGGACCGACCTCGAGCGCGGCGAGGCGCTCCGCATGGTCCGCGAGCTGGAGCTCATGCGCACCCTCCTCGCCGAGGCGCTCACGCTCGACCTCCCCGCCTCGGCACCCCCGGTGCAGGCGGTCGCGTTCGCGAAGCCGAGCGACCTCGTCGAGTTCACCGGCGACCGGCGCATCGCCGGGACGGCGTACACGCTCCGCTCCGGCCGCGGGCAGATCCTCCTCATGGACGGCCGGCCCGAGGACATGGGCGTCGTCGTCGCCCACGAGCTGGCCCACGCGCTCCTCATGCAGGTCATCGCGCGCCAGCCGCGCTGGTTCGCGGAGGGCATGGCGCAGTGGGCGTCGTCGATGGGGCGGGTGCTCGACGGCGGCCGGCGGCTGCTCGGCACGGTCCCCGACGCGTGGATGCGCGAGTACCTCGAGGCGGGCGATCTGTCGAACGTCCGGGACCTCCTGACCTGGGATCGCCCGGACAAGAAGGAGGACGCCCGCCGCTACGCGACGAGCTGGCTCCTGGTGCGGACGCTCGTCGCCGAGCGCCCGGAGGCGTTCGCCGGCTTCCGCCGCGCCCTCCAGGACGGCGAGGCCGCGACGGCCGCGTGGAACCGCTCGTTCCCGGAGTGGAGCCTCGCGTCGAAGACCGGCCCCGAGGACCTCGACGGCCTCCTCGCCGAGCGCGCCCGCGACCTCGCGATCCCGATACGCGAGGTCCGCGCCGCCGTCGATCCGCGCGTCGCGGTGCGCCCGCTCTCGAGCCCCGAGCTCCACACGATGCGCCTCGAGCTTCCCCGGGAGTGGAACCCCGAGGCGCTCCAGGCGGAGCTCGACGCGGCGCTGCGCGAGGACCCCGGGCACGTGCTGGCCCTGACCTTCCTGGCCCGCGACCGCACCGCGGCGCGCCTCCCGCTCGCGCGCCGGGCGATCGAGGCCCACCCCGAGGATCCCGACGCCTGGTCGCTCCTCGAGGGCACGCTGCCCGCGGGCGCGCGCGGGGAGCGCGAGGAAGCGCTGCGCAAGGCGGTCGCGCTCGCGCCCGCCCGCGCCGACCTCCACGCCCAGCTCGCGAGCCTGCTCGTCGCCGAGCGGCCCGAGGAGGCCGACGGGTTCGCCCGGCGCGCGGTCGAGCTCGCGCCCTGGAGCCCGTACACGCGCGCGATCCAGGCGCGGGTGCTCTCGGCCCTCGGGCGCTGCGAGGAGGCGGCCGCGGAGGAGCGGCGCGGCCTCGGCCTCGACTCCCTGGAGCTCACCGAGCGGGAGCAGCGCGAGATCGCCCGGTTCCAGGAGCGGCTCCACCGCTACTGCGGGAACCGCACCGTCCTGCGCGCCGAGGCGCTCCTCCGCGAGGCCGATCGGGCCGAGGTCCTCGGCCACCTGGAGGAGGCGCTCGCGCTCTACGACCGGGCGCTGGCGCTCGATCCCGACCACCCGGAGGCGTGGCTCGAGCGGGGCGCGCTCCTGCTCGCGCTGCACCGGCCGAAGGAGGCCGAGGCGTCGATCCGGCGCCAGCTCCGGAGCGCGCCGCGGCACGCGCACGCGTGGAGCCACCTGGGCCGCGCCCTCATCGCCCAGGGCCGGCGCGAGGAGGCGGTGAAGGCGCTCCGCAAGCAGCTCGAGCTCGTCCCGGACCACCTCTCCGCGTCGCGGCGGCTGGCGGAGACGCTGGTCACGCTGGGCCGGCCCCGCGAGGCGTTGCCGCACATCGAGCGGGTCGTGCAGGAGCGGCCGCGGGACACCCCCCTGCTCGTCGATCGCGGCCGGGCGCGCATCGCCGCCGGCCAGCGCGCGCCCGGGCTCGCGGACCTCGAGAAGGCGGTGGACGCCGCCCTGGAAGAGGACCCGGGGAAGGGCCAGGCCGGCGTGCTCAACAACGCCGGCTACTCCCTGGTCGAGTTCGGCGTCGAGCTCGACCAGGCCGAGCGCTGGGCCGAGGCGTCCGTGGCGGCGCACGGCGCCGACATCCGCCGGGCCGCCGGCGGCGCGCCGAGCTCGGACGAGATCGACCACGCCGAGCTCCTGTCGAGCGCGTGGGACACGCTGGGCTGGGTCCACTTCCACCGGGGCCGGCTGGAGGAGGCGGAGCGCCACGTCGCCGCCGCCGTCTCGGTCGAGCCCAGCGCCGAGGGCTTTCGCCACCTCGGACAGATCCTGGAGAAGCGCGGGAAGCGGGCGCGGGCGATCGCGACCTACGCCGCCGCGCTCACGCTCGAGCCCGACGTCTTCTCGCGGAAGCGGCTCGCCGCGCTGGCCGGCGCGGGCAAGATCCCCCCGCTCGTCGCGCGCGCGCGGACCGACCTCCTGCGCCGGCGCGTCCTCGCGGCCCGGCCCGCGCCGGAGG
>JAEYOU010000290.1 GCA_023411405.1 Pseudomonadota bacterium
ATCGGCGCCCGCCGGGCTCGGCGCGGCCACGTTCGCGGGGGCGTCGCCGCCGGGCGTCCGCGGAGGCCGCGGGAACGTGAGCACGGCGTGGTCGCTCCCCGGACTCGCCTCCGCCGGCATCGGCACGACCTGCTTCAGGAACGGGAGGACGGCCTGGACGACGTCGGGGACGTACTCCCCGAACGGCACGAGGTGGAGCTTCTGGTACCGGCCGGTCACGTCGAGGTCCGGTGTGACCATGAAGAGCTTGTTCCCGATCCGCCACGAGAGCCGGCCGTCGACCGGGATCCGCTCTGCGGTGGACACGCCGGCGAGGAGGTGGGCCCGCGTGAGGCGCGGGATGCCCGCGCCGGGGACGTCGAAGCTCGCGAGGTCCGGCGGCACGTACGAGACCGGGTAGACCGCCTCCGGCCAGACCACGAGCTCGGCGCCGGCACGATCCGCGGCCACCGTCGGCTCGACGAGGCGGTCGAGGATGTACCCTGCGTTCTCGCGCTTCGAGTTGGTCCGGCCCTGCTCGACGTTGGGCTGCACGATCCCGACCGAGATCGACGGCGCGGCCGCCACCTCCCGCCGCACCGAGGCGAGGTGCGCGTATCCGTGCGCCACGGTGAGGACGAGCGCCGCCGCCGCGATCGCGAGGGCGGGCACCGGCAGGCGCGCGCGCGCCCGCAACGCCACCACCGTCTCCGCGAGGACGGCGTTGACGAGCACGACGAGCGCCGCGACGCCGTACGGCCCGGCGAGGGCGGCCAGCTGCGCGACCGGCAGGGTCCGGACCTGCGTGTAGCCCAGGTTCGCCCAGGGGAAGCCCGAGAAGAGGTAGTTCCGCAGGAGCTCGGTCGCCGCCCAGACCGGCGGCAGCACGGCCCAGAGCGGCCAGCCGAGGCGCGCCCGCAGGCGCGCCGACACGCCGAACGCGATCGCCCAGTGCGCGGCCGCGTACAGGACGAGGAGCGTCAGCGCGAGGCCCGCGAGCGCGAGCGGGAGCTTGCCGAACTCCGTCATCGCGTGCCCGACCCAGTAGATCGCGCAGAAGAAGTAGACGACGCCGGTGAGCAGGCCGAGGAGCGCCGGCCGCCGGGCGCTCCGGAGCGCGAGGAGCGCGGGCACGAGCGAGAACCAGGCGACCACCTCCAGGTGCCCCCGCGGATCGAGCGGGCGGAGGGACACGGCCGAGATCACCAGGGGGAGCGCGAGCGAGGTCAGCGCGCCCGAGGCGACGGCGGCGGCGATGGGGAGCAGGCGGCGCATCGGACGGGGGATACTAGTCGGAAGGGGGGAGGGCGCGCAGCAGGTGAGAGAGCACAGCCGGGTTCGGGACCGGGAGCGGGTTCGGAGCCGGGAGCGGAAGCGAGTACGGGTACGGGTACGGTTCGCGGGGATGGGTACGGGCGCGAGCCCTGCCAGGCGGGCCTACCGCCGCTTGGGTGACGCCTCTTCCTGCATGTCCACTTCCACGCCGTTGCCGGTTGCGGCGGTCGCGGTCTCCTGCGCGGCGCCGTACGCCGCGGCCGCGGCGAGGTAGTACGCGACCGCCTCGCGGACGAGGTGCCCCATGGGCCGACCGAGGCGCGCGGCGGTGGTGCTCACCGCCTCGAGCAGGTCCGCCGGGAGCCGGACCGAGACCACCTGCGCCATCGCGAGCGCCGCCTCCAGCCGCTCCAGCGCCTGGCTGGGGCGCGACACGCGGAAGTCGCCGGACTCGATCATCTCCTTGATGCGCCGCGCGAGCTGGTCCCGCGTGTACCACGCGCCGTCGAGCCAGACCGACTCGGAGTCGAGATCGATGTCGGCGAACGGGTCCATCGCTCCTCGCGCCGGCGGGCCCCCTGGCCCTGACCGGTCGTCTCCAGCGCCGCCCCCACGAGCCCGATGGCTTGGGCGAGCGCCGCTTCCTTCTCCGCCATCACCCGGGCGTCCCGGGTCCGCTCGTGATCGTAGCCGAGCAGGTGCAGCACTCCGTGGGCGAGGTACCGATCCAGCTCCGCACCCACCGGGCGTCCCTCGGCGCGCGCACGCCTTGCGGCCGTGTCCAGAGAGATTACCACGTCGCCCAGGAGGGACCCAGCACCCGGCGGTTCCGATATCGGGAAGGAGAGGACGTCGGTGGCGCGGTCCTTCCCGCGCCAGGCGCGGTTGAGCCCGCGGATGCGCCCGTCGGTGGTGAGGACGACCGAGAGCTCCGCGTCGCCTCGCCCCAGCGCCTCGAGGTACTCGGCGGCGCGGCGGCGGAGGCGGCGGCCCGGTCCCGTCCCCCGAGGATGCTCGATCGCGAGCCGGACGACGGGCGGGCTGCCCTCGCCTCCCCGCCTGCTCCCTGCCGGCCGGCGGCGCGAGCTCCGCGCGGCGCCGCTCACGGCTTCACGAGGAGCTGCAGGTTGGGCTGCCCGCTGTCCAGCGCGGGGCGCGGGTAGCCGGGCCGCGTGTGGTAGATGGCCTCCAGCGCCCGCACCATCGCGCCCGCGATCGCGTTCAGATCCTTGAGCGTGAGCTCGCACTCGTCGAACTGCCCCTCGACGAAGAGCTCGGTGATCCGCTTGTGGACGAGCGCCCGCAGCGCGTCGGCGTTCGGCGCCTCGAGCGCGCGGGAGGAGGCCTCGCACGTGTCCGCGATCATCACCAGCGCCGCCTCGCGCGTCTGCGGGCGCGGGCCGGGGTACCGGAAGAGCGCCTCGTCGAGCACGGCCCCGCGCGCGCCGGGATCCTCCGCCGCGCGCCGCGCCTTCGCCCAGAAGTAGCCGACGTGGCGGGTGCCGTGGTGCTGCCCGATCGCCTCGCGGACCGCCCGGGGCAGGCGCCAGCGCCGCGCGAGCTCCAGGCCGTCGGTCACGTGGCGCTTCACGATCAGCGCGCTCATCGACGGCGCGAGCGCGTCGTGGCGGTTCTCGCCCCGCTGGTTCTCGGCGAAGTAGAGCGGGTTCCGGGTCTTCCCGAGGTCGTGATAGTAGGCGCACACGCGGGCGAGGAGCGGGTTCGCGCCGATGGCCTGCGCGCCCGCCTCGACCATCGACCCCATCAGGATCGAGTGGTGGTACGTCCCGGGCGCCTGGAGGATGAGCTCCTTGAGCGCGGGGTGGTTGAGGTTGGCGAGCTCGAGCAGCTTCACGTCGGTGACGTAGCCGAACACGCCCTCCACCACCGGCAGGAACCCGACCACCACCACCGGCAGCGCGACCGCCCCGCCGACGAACGCGACGAGCGTGGACGCGCCGAGCTCGCCCCAGGGCCGGCCCGCGAACAGCCCCAGCGCCGCGACCGTGCCCGCGCCGATGAGCCCGACCAGGAACGCGGTCCGGAAGAGCCCCGCCCGATCCCGGCTCCCCGGCGTGAGCCCCGCGGCGGCGACGGACGTCAGCGTGGCGAACACCGCCTGGCCGATCGACTGGCCGGCGAGCAGGCCGCCGGCGAGGCCGGACGCGAGGCCGAAGAGCAGCGCCACCTCGGCCGAGAGCACCTGGCGGGCGAGCATCGCGCCGGCGGCCACCGGCACGAGGTAGCGGAGCGCGCTCGACGGGAGCCAGGGCGGCAGGCGCTCGTGCAGGGCGTCCGCCACCGTGAAGCCCGCGGACGCCAGCGCGAGCGTGCCCACGAGGAGCGCGGTCAGGAGGAGCGCGTCGCGCCGGGCGGGCCGGAAGCGCGGGACGTTCCGGCGGGCGAAGGCCCACAGCACCGAGACGAGGAGCGCGACCAGCGCCGCGCCGCCGGTGCGGACGTGAGAGAGGTCGCGGCCGTACTGCTGGCCGCGCATGCCCTCGAACAGGGTCAGGTGGCGCTTCTCCAGGAGCTCCCCCTGCTCCACGATCCGCTCGCCGCGCTTCAGCGCCATCACGACCGGCTTCACGCGCGCCCGCGCCGCGTCGCGGCGCTCGGCGGTCTCGACCTGGGCCGGCTTCATGGTGGGGCGGACCATCGCGCTCGCCAGGCGCACCAGCGCCGCCTGGAGCTGCGGCCGATCCGCGAGCGCCGCGCCGGCGCGCTCCACGTCCTGGCGCGCCGCGGCGACGTCGCGGACCACCGCGTCGCGCGACGCGACCCGCTCCCCCTGCAGCTCGCGGGAGCGGAACTCGCGCATCACGTACGCGCCGTCGAGGTCGGCGCCGAGGAGCCTGCGGTCCTCGACGACCGGGCCGGAGAGCCCGGTCTTCGCGAGCGCCGCCAGGGCGCGCTCGGCGTCGAGATCGAAGCGCGCCTGCACGAGGGCGGCGAAGTCCTCGTCGCTCACGCGGAGCTGCAAGAGCGACGCGAACTCGCCGCGCAGGTCGGCCCAGTGGCGGGCCAGGTCGGCGGGGCGCACCGCCACCCCGCCCGACGCGAGCGCCTGCTCCCGCTCCCGCATGAGCTTGAAGGCCGCGGCGATCCCGTAGACCGCCTCGGTGGGGGCGTTCTGGTCGTGGTCGTACACCGGGAGGACGGCGTCGGCGGCGTCGGCGCGGCGGCGCTCCGTCGCCTCGCGGTCCTCGATGTCGTAGTCCTTGTCGGCGCGGATGGTGCGGCTCGCCGGCTGACCCAGCGCGTCGGGACCCGGGAGGCGCGCCGAGTCGGCGGGCGCGAGCAGCCACCCCGAGGCAGCGGAGACGAGCGCCACGAGCGCGAGGCCGAGGAGCCGGCCCACGGTCTCGCGGCGCGCCGACGAGGGCGGCGCCACCTCGACGGTGGCGGCAGGGTCGGCGGGGTCAGCCACGGCGGTGCACGTTCGCACCCTGGTCTCGCGAACGCAATACGTACACGGGGCGCCTGGGTGAGGAATCGTGGGGACAACACCCCGATCCCATCGGGGCATTCCTCCCCGGGCCCGTGAACGAGCCCGAGCCCGAGCCCGAGCCCGAGGAGCTCACCGGCGTCCGGGAGGGTTCACACCCGTTCACGGCTTCTCGGGCGCTGCCGCCGGCGCCTCCCGCGCGCGGCGTTCGAGGTCGTACGCGTCGTAGGCGCGGACGACCTCCTGCACGAGCGGGTGCCGGACCACGTCCACCTCGTTGAAGGCGCAGAACGAGACGCCCTCGACGCCCCTCAGCACCTTCTGGACCTCGACGAGGCCGGAGCCGCGCCCGCTCGGGAGGTCCACCTGCGTGACGTCACCGGTCACCACGGCCTTCGACCCGTAGCCGAGCCGGGTGAGGAACATCTTCATCTGCTCGGCGGTCGTGTTCTGCGCCTCGTCGAGGATGATGAAGGAGTCGTTCAGGGTGCGGCCGCGCATGAAGGCGAGCGGCGCCACCTCGACCGTCCCGCGCTCGATGAGGGCCGACGCCTTCTCGTAGTCCACCATGTCGAAGAGCGCGTCGTGGAGCGGGCGCAGGTAGGGGTTCACCTTCTCGGCGATGTCGCCGGGGAGGAACCCGAGCTTCTCGCCCGCCTCCACCGCCGGGCGCGTGAGGACGATCCGCTTCACCTTTCGCTCGACGAGGTACGACACCGCCATCGCCATCGCGAGGTAGGTCTTCCCCGTGCCGGCAGGCCCGATGCCGAAGACGATGTCGTCGTCGCGGATGGCCTGCACGTAGCGCTTCTGCGCGAGCCCCTTGGGCGTGATGATCCTGTGGCGGGAGGAGACGAAGACGGTGTCGCCGAAGATCTCCTTGAGCGGGACGCCCTGGCCGGCGAGCTTCGTCGCCTGGTCCACGTCCTCGAGGTAGAGCGGGTGGCCCGCCTCGATCAGCTCGTAGAGCTCCCGGACGAGCGAGGCGCCGAGCTGGACGCGCGCCTCGTCGGGCGCGGCGACGAGGAGCTGACCGCCGCGCAGGCCGAGCTGGACGCCGAGCCGCTTCTCGATGAGCTTCAGGTGCTCGTTGTGCGCGCCGCACAGGAGGCGCACGCGATCGTTGTCGGGGAACTCGAGCCGGGTGCTCTTGAGGGGCTCCGCTGCACTCTGTGCCAAACTCGCTCCTCTTCTCCGTACCTCGTTCCCCGGCTCCCCGCCCCCGTACCATAACCGGGGCCGCGGCGGGCGGCACGCCGGGGACTCCGGCCGGGGATCACTCGAGCGGCGGCAGGAGGACGAAAGTCCCCTCGCTCGTGCGCCGGTAGTGATAGGGCGCCGGCCAGGGGAAGCGGACGTCCCGCGGCGCGACGAGCCGCTCCGCGATCAGGTCCTCGAGGCGCTCCGGGTACTCGCCCTTCTCCACCCGGTAGACCTCCAGCGCGCCGCGCAGGCGCTCCAGGGCGTACCGGGAGGCCACCCGCCGCGGCGCGTCGTCCCGGACCTCGATCCCGCGCGGCCCGTCGGCGGCCATCGCGCGCCGATCGATCCAGGTCGCGATCCCGGCGAGCGCGGCGGCGATGGCGACGGTGGAGACGGTGGTGGTGGCGGCGGCCCGCAGGCGCTCCCTCCAGCTCAGCGCGTACGCGCCGACCGCCTTCGCCCGGCCGGAGGGCGCGAGGAGCGCGAGGTACCCGCCGTTCACCAAGTTCGAGAGGGCCTTGCAGGTCTCGAACTCGCCGAGGCGCGAGAGGTCCACCACCTTCTCGACCGTCCGCCCCGCGACCGCGAGCGCGTAGACGCGCCGCTCGTTCCCGCCGATCGAGTCGAAGTCGCCCTCCCCGCCCTGCGCGCCGTCGGGGAGCGCCTTCCTGCGCTCGAACGTCGCCTGGAGCGACGAGATGCGCTTGCGGACGATCGGCCACTCGTCGACGCGGCGGAACCCCTCCATCAGGACCGACTCGGCGCGGAGCGGGGTGGCGGTCTCCTTGTCCCACTCGACGGCGCCCGCCTCGAACTCGTACGTGCCGCTCTTCCAGGCGAACAGCCGGTAGACCGTCTCGGTGGTCTGGAGGTGCGTGATCTCGCGCAGGTCCTCGCGGGAGACGAACCCGTGCTCGACGAGGATGTCCCCGAGGCGTCGCAGCGACCGGCGCTGGAGGTTCAGCGCGTAGTCGAGCTCGGGCTGGGTGATGATCTCCGCCCGCACCAGCATCGCCCCGAGCCGCTCGTTCGCCTTGCGGCCGACGGCCTCCGCCCGCACCACGCTGCCCTCGGAGAGCGCGATGTGGATCTCCTCGTCCCTCGACTCGAGGTGGAGCAACCCGCTCTTCATCTGCTGCCCGATGAGCTGCAGGATCTCCGCGATGCCGAAGTCCTTGAGCGTGCCCTTGAGCGCCACGGTCAGCCCCCGGTCCGGCGGAAGAGGTCGCGCACCGCGAGCACCCAGAGGCCGACGCCCAGCGGCACCGCCACCGCGAGCTTCGCGGGCAGCACCCAGGCCGAGGGGAACGGCGGCGGCGCGAGCCCGCGCCACAGCACGGCGAGGAAGACGCAGAAGGCGACACCGGCGGTGAAGAGCACGCCGCGGACCGGCGCGCCGGCCACGAGGTGCCCCCCGCCGGCGAGGAGCACCGCCAGCCCGCGCGCCACCCGCCGCGCCAGCACCCGGTGCCGCCGGACCGCCTGCTCCTTCCGGCGCTGATCGCGCGCGTCCACGAGCCCCTTCTTCTCGAAGACGTTCACGCACTGCCCGCACGAGGCGCCGGTGGCGCCGTCGCAACGCTTGCAGACCGGGCGGCCACAGCGGAAGCAGCTCCGGGCGGGCCCGAGCCTGGAGCTCACGAGCCCGAGGCCCCAGAGCGCGGCCACGATGGCCCCGCCGAGCCAGGGCCAGAGCGGGCCCGCGCCCGCGCCGAGCAGGGCGCGCTCCGCCGCGGCGCGGAGGGCGGCCGGGGCGGGATCGTGGCCGGCGAGCGCGGCGATCTTCACGGCGGGCACGGGGACGTCCACGAGGTAGTGGTTCGCGGAGAAGTCCTCGTCGGAGCCGTGCGCCGCGAGGTAGCCCCCCGCCATCTGCTCGGCGGCGGCCCGCGCCGTCCCGCTCTTCTCCATCTCCGCCGTGCGGACGTACAGCTTCGACAGGTTGTAGGCCGCGGTGCCGCGGGTGACGAGATCGTCGGCCGCGCGGTCCTGGGCGTTGAGGTACGCGGCCCGCGCGCCGTCGAGGTCGTCCTTCAGGAAGAGCACGTTTCCGAGGTTGACGAGGATCTCCGGCGCGCGCGGGTCGAGCTCCGCCGCGCGGCGGTAGAGCCGGAGCGCCCCGTCGAGATCCCCGCGCCGCTTCAGGTGCCGGCCCAGGGCGGTCAGCAGCGGGGCCGGCGCGTCCGCGCCGAGCGCCCCCACGGCCGCCGCCGCCTCCGCGTCGGAGAGGGCGCCGTGCTCGATCCGCTGGATCTCCGCGGCGGGCGTCCCCGTCCAGAGGGACAGCGAGGCGGCGAGCTGCGCGAGCGCCGGGAGCGCGAACAGGACGACGAGCGCCGCGGTGGCCACGAGGCGCTCGGAGAGCGTCAGGTACAGCCAGACGGCGAGCAGGAGGACGGCCGCCGCCGCGAGCGGGCCGAGCCCGATCGCGAGGGGGGTGCCGAGGAGGACGAGCGCGAGGAACCCCGCCTGCACCCGGGCGGTGCTGCCGAGGAGCGGCAGGTGGTGGAAGTCGTGGAGCGCGAGGCGGAGCCGCCCGGCGGAGAGGAGCAGGATCGCGACGAAGCTCGCGACGGCGAGGGCGGCGAGGAGCGCGCTCGACAGATCGGCCAGGAACGCGCGCACGCTCGCGGGGTCGCGGAACGCCGCGGCGATCCCCTCCGCGGCGGCGCCCATCGCAGCGCCCACGCCGCCGCGCCGGCTCGTGAGCAGCGCGCGGGCCCGCACGAGGTGGCCCTCCGGCCAGTCC
>JAEYOU010000324.1 GCA_023411405.1 Pseudomonadota bacterium
CAGCCGTGCTGCGCTGGGTCCGCCCCGCCGCGCCGCTCAGTCGCCCTCCTCGGGGAGCGCCCCCTCGGCCTTCATGAGTTCGCGCATCACGACGGTCGCGTAGTTCCCGCGGGGCAGCTCGAAGCGGGCGCGGTAGCCGTCGCCCTCGGCGTCGAGGGCGAGCTGCACCGGGAGGCGCGCCGCGCGCCGCGTCCCCTCCGCCTCGCCTCCGCCGCGGACGAGGTCCTCCGCGCCGACGCCCGACGCCGCGAGGATCCGCTCCTCCCGGGCCGCCGCCTCGCCGGCGGCGGGCTTCATCTTGTGGCCGAACATCGGCCCCGCGGGCGCGATCTCGAAGCGGGCGAGGCGCGGCCCGTCGACGCCCGGGTCCTCGCAGAGGAAGAGGCCGCCGGTGTCGAGCTTCTTCAGGACGTCGCCGGCGAGCGCCGCCGCGAAGAGCCCGTCGGCGATCCGCGCCGCGAGCCACCGGTTGAAGAGCTCCGACTGGAACGCCGAGATGCAGAGCCGGCGCAGGAACCGATCCCGCCCGGCCCGGAGCGCCTCCGGCGTCCGCTCGCCGCGGAGCAGCGCGCGGCCGACCTCCGCGTTGTTCCCCTCCGCCCCGAACCGCTGCGGGCCGAAGTAGCCCGGAAGCCCGCGCGCCTCGAGCGCCGCCGCGCAGGCGCGGGCGCGGGCGACGTCCCCGCCCCGCACCGTCACCTCGAACCGGTTGCCGCGGGCGTGGCCGGGGCGGAGCTTGTTCGCGTGGCGCGAGATCGACTTCACGGTGAGTCCCGGCGCCGCGAGGGCGGCGGGGTCCGGGTCCTTCGCGGCGGGGAACGAGAGCCACTGGGTCGTCACCGCGTCCCGATCCTTCAGCCCCGCGTACCCGGCGTCGCGCTCCTGCACGCCGAGCGCCCGGGCGAGGACGCGCAGCGCGTCGCGCGTGGTCCGGCCGCGCTTCTCGACGAGCAGGTACAGGTGCGGTCCGCCGCCGGAGGGCAGGTAGGCAGGGAGCTCGTCGACGCGGAAGTCCTCGGGCGCGGCGCGGAGCGTGCCGCCGGAGCCGGGGAGGTCGGCGGTGATGAAGGGGAGGGGGGTCGGGGGCGCGGGTGGTGGCACGCGCCGAGTGTAGCGCCAGCCGCGCGGCGCGGGCATGCTCTTGCCGAAGGGTAAGGCCGGGTCCGGGGACGGCGGCGGGTACGGCAGCGGGGATGTGCCACGTCAGGACAGGTGGGCACCGCGATCATCATCAATATCGATCGCCGAGCTGGAGCTGGGGATGCTGGGCGGGGAAGAGCACGGGCGCGAGGCGCGCCGCGTCGCCGGCGAGGCGAATCCGCCCGACCTCGCACGTCTCCAGCGGCTCGTCCGTCCCGAGGAGGAGCTGCGCCAGGTGCCACCCGGCGCGGAGCGAGGACCGCCCCGCGGCGGCCGGGACCACCCGTGCGCGCCCGCGATCGATGGTGAGGCCGGCCGCGCCCTCGGGGCCCTCGATCCGCAGGGTCCCGCGGTAGCCGTCGAGCGGCGACGCGGCGAGCCTGCGCGAGAGCTCCGGCTCCATCGCCCGCAGGCATGCCTCCAGGTCCACGAGGCGGACCATCGCCTCGCCGTCGCGGGCGTACCGCTGCTCGTAGCGGCAGTTCAGGGTGCGCAGGCGACGGGCGAGGGGCGAGCCGTACGGGAGCGTCTCGAAGCGGAGCGACGGGAGGCCCAGCCGCGCCGCGAGGCGGCCGAGGCTCGCGAGCACGGCCCCGGGAGCGCCGGTCGCCTCGGTGGTGACGAGGACGCCGCCGTCCTCGTGGACGAACAGGTGCCCCGCCGCCCGCCCGCGCGCGTCGCGCCAGAGCCAGGCCTGCGGGGAGGCGCGGGCCCACCGGAAGAAGCCGGTCGTGAACGTCGGCCGGAGCGCGGTGCCGGTCAGGCCGGCGTTCCACCGGTTGTGGAGCCGGTTCACCTCCGCGCTCGGCCCGAAGGGGATCCGCTCGAGGCGCGGCGGGCGCGCCGCGGGCGGCGGCAGGTCCTTGCGGAGGAGGTGCCAGGACGACTCCCTCCAGGCGGGGACGTAGCCGAACCGGTGGTAGAAGTCGTCGATCCCGAACAGGACGGAGAGCGGGTAGCCGCGCGCGCGGAGCCGCTCGACGCCGTGCGCCGCCGTGCGGGCCATGTGCCCCCTCCCGCGGTGCTCGGCGTCCGTGGCCACCCCGCCGATGCCCGCGCACCGGACGATCGCGCGCCCGATCCGCATCCGGTAGCCCCAGACGCCCCAGTGGCTGACGAGCCGCCCGCCCAGCCGCCCGATCGCCGAGGCCGCCCAGTCGTAGTGGCCCTCGAGCAGGTAGAAGCCGAGCGACATGCGCCGGGTCGCGAAGTAGCTGCCGAAGGTCTTCGCCACGAGCTCGACGACGTCGGCGCCGTCGGTCGACCGCTCGGGGGCGCGGACGGAGAGGCGGGTGGGCATGCGGCGATGGTACCGCGCCGCGCCCGCCGCCGCGCGGCTCAGCCGCCGCGCGCCAGCTCCTCCAGCGCCTCGAGCTTCGGCCGGAGCGCCGCGGCGAGCGCCTCGTCGGCCTCGGGCGCGAGCCGCTCGCCCGCGAGGAAGAGCTGGAAGAAGAGGAGCTCGCGCAGCGCGGCGAGGAGGAGCCGCGCGGGATCGCCGGTGGGCTCGAGGCGGGTGAGGGCCCCGCCCTTCATCGCCGAGAGGTTCCCGAGGATGGTGTCCACGTCGATGGCGCCGTCGTCCGTGTGCGGCGCGCGGCTCCAGACGGCGGCGAGGCCGTGCGAGGAGTCGGCGAGGAACGCCCGCACCCCGGCGCGGAACGCGGCGCGGCCGGCCTCGGGGATGGCCGCGGCGACCGCCCGGTAGAGCTCGTTCATGCCCGCGGCGAGCGACCGGAGCGCCGCGGCGGGGTCGCGGCCGTCCGCGATCGGCTGGGCCACGGCCTCGACGTAGCCCGCCTCGGCCAGGTGGTAGAGGATCTTGGTGGTGTCGAACTCGGAGAGGTGGGCGCGCGTGGCGATCTCGGCCACGGTGCTCCGGCCGTCGACGAGGGCGAACACCGCCTGCTCCGGCGGCTTGAGGGTGATGACCCGGCGCGGCTCGCGCGGGCGCACGTAGGCGCGCGGCCCGGGGATGCGCGAGACGAAGAGGCTCATCTCGTCGATCCGCCGGATGCCGTCCATGAGGAGCGACTGCGTGTTGACGGCGAGCTGCGTCCCCGTCCGGTCCGGCAGATCCTCGTCCACGAGCTGGAAGGTCCCCTCGCGCGAGAGGAGGATCGCGTGGAACACCGCCGTGACCTGCTCGTGGAAGCACTTCCAGAGATCGTTGGCGGTGAGGACCCCGGCGTCCACGAGCGCCTTCCCGACCGGCTTGCCGGGCTGGGCCACCGCCGCGATCTGCTTGTCGGTCGCGAGCCCGAGCCGGACGGCCACGTCGCCGAGGCGCTCCGCCGCGACGCTCGAGGTCGCCCGGCGCACCTCGCCGTCCTTGAAGGCCAGCGAGCGTTCGGCGCCGTTCGACGCGACCGTGAGCACGCCGGAGAGGCGTGACTGGTGCACGAAGGCGACGAAGTCGGCGATGGGGAAGCCGGCGAGGTCTCCCGCGAGGATGCACCGCGGCCGCGTCACGCCCCCGCCGACCGCGGGCGTCCGGCGCGCCACGAGCAGATCCGCCGCGGACGGGAGCAAGAGGAACCGGCCGGCACGGTCGGCGAGGGACCGCCGGGCGTCGTCGGACTGCGGCGCGATGCGGCCGTGCGGGTCGATGTCGAGGTGGAGCGGCATCGGGGTCCGTTAAACCACGGGAAGGCACCCGCGGGCGAGGGGCAGCCCGCTCAGTCCCGCGCCCAGGTGCCGGCGTTGGCGATCCACTCCTCCTCGTCCTCGAGCGCGAACGCGAGCCAGGCCGCGGTGAGCGCGGGCAGCTCGAGCCTCCGGCCGTTCAGGAAGAGCGCGGGGGTGCTGCGGACGCCCACCCCGTTGGCCTCGGTCTGCGCGGCGCGCACCCGGGCCTCCATCGTGCGGGCGAGGAGCGCGTCGCGGAGCTCCGCCGCGTCGAGGCCGGCCGCCTGCGCGCGCTCGTCGATGGCGTCGAGGTCGTGGGCGTCGCTCTCGAACAGCGCGTCGTGCAGCTTCCAGAACGCTCCCTGCTCGCGCGCCCACTCCGCCGCCATGGCCGCCTCGAGCGCGCCGGGGTGGCGGAGGATCGGGTACGGCTTGAAGTAGAGCTTCACGCGGCCTGGGTGGGCGGCCACGAAGGCCTCGAGCACCGGGCGCGACGCCTTGCAGTAGGGGCACGTGAAGTCGGAGAAGACGACCAGGGTCGCCGGCGCCTTCTCGTCGCCGAGCGGCGGGCCCCACGCCTTCACGTCGAGCTGCGCGCGCTTCTCGAAGGACAGGTAGTACTGCGTGACGAAGCCCTGCACGAAGGCGGGCGTGGCCTTCGGCTCGGCAGCGAGGACGCCGGCCGCGAGCCGGATCATCCGCGTCGCGTGCCTGCACGCGGAGTGCTTCAGGAGGCAGCTCCCGACCGAGTGCGGGCACCCGCAATAGCAGTAGTCCCCCGAGGCCCAGCGGGCGAGGAGCTGCCGCTGCTCGGGGCCGATGCCCGGGAGCTTCAGCCCGTCGAGGAGGGCGTCGAGCTCCTCCGCGGCCCGGGGGGCCGGGGGCGCGGCGCGCTGGGGGGACGGGAGGACGGCGAGCGTGAGGGTGAGGACGAGGGCGAAGGGGCGGGGGGACATGGGGGTCGCCAGAGTCTATCAAGGCCGTTCAGCCTGAGCGTAGCGGACCGCCGGAGAGGCGGTCCGCGGAGTCGAAGGCGGGCACGGGCACGGGCACGGGGGCACGGGGGAATGGCCATGGCGGGGCGGTCGTGCTCTTCTTAGACCTCACCCCCACGTGAAGGCGGAGCCCACAGCGGAGGAGCGCGGCGCGATCCGGAAGGACCCGGGCGGGAAGCTCGGGGTGGCGCTCGCCTACCCCAACTCCTACCGGCTGGGCATGGCAAACCTCGGCCTGCACGCCGTCTACCGCCTGTTCAACGACGATGCCGGGACCGTCTGCGAGCGGGTCTTCCTGCCCGAGGGCGGCGGGCAGCCGCGCACGGTCGAGTCGGACCGGCCGCTCTCCGCGTTCGACGTGGTCGCATTCTCGCTCTCCTTCGAGGAGGACTACGCGAACGTCCTCGCGCTCCTCGACCGGGCGGGCCTGCCGCTCCGCGCCGCCGATCGCGACGAGCGCCACCCGCTTGTCGTCGCGGGCGGGATCGCCGTGCAGATGAACCCGGAGCCCGTCGCGCCCTTCTTCGACGCGTTCCTCGTGGGCGAGGGCGAGGTGCTGGTCGGACCGTTCGCCGCCTTCCTCGCGCGCGAGGCGCGCGCCCGCCCGGCCCGCGCGGCGCTGCTC
Source organism: Pseudomonadota bacterium (assembly GCA_023411405.1). GTDB lineage: Bacteria > Myxococcota > Myxococcia > Myxococcales > Anaeromyxobacteraceae > Anaeromyxobacter. The sequence goes on from JAEYOU010000324.1 coordinate 5,386, forward strand.
CGCGCGCTCGCCGCGCTCCCGGGCCTCTACGTGCCCGCGCTCTACGACGTCGCGTACTCCGACACCCGCGAGCCGCAGGGCGCGTGGGTGACGCGGTTCGCGCCGGCGGACGGCGTTCCGGCGCGCGTCGAGCGGCGCTACCTCCCGGACCTCAAGGGCGTCCCCACCTCGCGCGTGGTGCAGAGCCCGGACGCGCAGTTCGGCGATCTCTTCCTCACCGAGGTCGCCCGCGGGTGCCTGTGGGGCTGCCGGTTCTGCGCCGCCGGCTTCGTGCAGCGCCCGTACCGCGAGGTCGATCTCGAGACCCTGCGCGGCGAGGTGCGGAAGGGCATCGCCGCGGGCCAGCGGATCGGGCTCGTCGGCCCGGACACGAGCGACTACACGGGGCTCGACCCGCTGACGTGCTTCATCGGCGCGGAGGGCGGCACCTTCAGCCCGTCGTCGCTCCGGGTGGACGCGATCACCGAGGGGCTCTCCCGGCGGATGGCGGACGGGGGCGAGCGGTCGATCACCATCGCGCCGGAGGCGGGCACCGACCGGATGCGGAAGGTCGTGAACAAGGACTTCACCGACGACCGGATCGTGGAGGCGGCCCGCGCAGCGCTCTCCCAGGGCATGCAGCACGTGAAGATGTACTTTCTCTGCGGTCTCCCGACCGAGACCGACGAGGACGTGCTCGGGATGGCGAACCTCGCGCTGCGGATCCGCGAGGAGGTGATGCTCCCCGTCGCGCGGGCCCGCGGGCGCATGGGCCGCATCTCGCTGTCTGTGAACCCGTTCGTCCCCAAGCCGTGGACCCCGTTCCAGTGGGTGCCCATGCACGACCGATCGTGCCTCGAGGGGAAGCGGAAGCTCCTCGAGCGGACGCTCCGGCCCCACGGCATCGACGTGGACTTCTTCTCGCCGCGCGAGGCGTACGTCCAGACGCTCCTCTCGCGCGGCGACCGGCGCTGCGCGGACCTGCTCGAGCTCGCCCACCGCGAGACGGGCGGCGACGTCCGCAAGGCGCTCGGGCGCTGGCCGCACGAGCCGGACTTCTTCGTGCTGCGCGAGGTGGGCGAGGGCGAGGTCCTCCCGTGGGACTTCATCGACCAGGGGCTCACGAAGAAGTTCCTCGCGCGCGAGCTCCGGCGCGGGGTCGGCGCGAAGCTCACGCCGAAGTGCGCGGTGGACACCTGCCGCGCGTGCGGCCTCGCGTGCGCCGATCACCCGGAGCTCCTGCCCGTGGTAGACAACGTGCGGTGATGGCACCTCGGCGCGGCGGGGGCGCAGCCCCCGTGAGAACATGACGCTCGAAGACGCGATGGACGAGGCCCTCCGGCTCGCGCGCGCGGCCGGGCAGGCGGGCGAGGTCCCGGTCGGCGCGGTGGCGCTCCACCAGGGCCAGATCGTCGGCAGGGGCAGGAACGCGCGCGAGGGCGCCCGCGACCCGACGGCGCACGCGGAGCTGCTCGCCATCCAGGAGGCCGCGCGCACGCTCGGGCGCTGGCGGCTCAGCGGGGTCACGCTCGTCGTCACGCTCGAGCCGTGCGCGATGTGCGCGGGCGCGATGGTGCTCGCGCGGATCGACCGGCTGATCTACGCCGCCCCCGATCCGAAGGCCGGCGCGGCCGGTTCGCTCCAGGACCTCTGCAACGATCCCCGCCTCAACCACCGCTTCCCGGTCCAGCAGGGGCTCCGGTCCGACGAGGCCTCCGCGTTGCTGAAGGAGTTCTTCCGGGCGCGGCGCGGGGGGCCCTGAACCTGCCCTGCGCCCGGGACGTCCTGCCGCGCCCAGCGGCGCGGCGGGCCGAAGCCTTCCCCCTTGGCACGTCCGGCGAGATCGGTTAAATCCGCCCGTCGGTCCGGAGAGCTGGCCGAGCCTGGTCGAAGGCGCCTGACTCGAAATCAGGTGTACCGGCAACGGTACCGGGGGTTCGAATCCCTCGCTCTCCGCTCGTAGGTGCAGTGGAAGAAGGTTGGAGAGGTGCAGGAGCGGTTGAACTGGCTTGACTGGAAATCAAGTGTACCGGTAACGGTACCGTGGGTTCGAATCCCACCCTCTCCGCAGCATTGCTCGAGCATCGGTCTTAAAGAAGGTGTGGGACGGTCGAGGGCTGAGCAGTCCGACAGCGTCCTGCTGGCGTGAGCCGGCCCAGAATCCTCGGGCGACGTGGGGGCCGTCGAACCCCGCCAGGCCCGGAAGGGAGCAACGGTAGGTGGTTCTCCGTGCGCCCGGGGATTGTGGGCCGGCTCGTTGTATGTTGGGTCCTACGTTTCCCATCAGCGAAGCCTGGGCCGCTCCAGGGTTCCCGCGCAGGGACGCCTGACCGAGCCTCCGTGCCATGAGCTACCTCGTCCTCGCCCGCAAGTACCGGCCCCAGCGCTTCGGCGAGATGTCCGGCCAGGAGCACGTGGTGCGGACGCTCTCCAACGCGCTCCGGACGGGACAGCTCGCGCACGCCTTCCTGTTCACCGGCCCGCGCGGCGTGGGCAAGACCACCTCCGCGCGCCTCGTGGCGAAGGCCCTCAACTGCGAGAAGGGCCCGACGGCCGAGCCCTGCGGCGCCTGCACGCCCTGCGTGGAGATCGCCGAGGGCCGCGCGGTCGACGTGGTCGAGATCGACGCGGCCTCGAACAATGGCGTCGACAACGTCCGCGACATCGTGGAGGGCGTGAAGTACCGGCCGGCCCGCGACCGCTACAAGGTCTTCGTGGTCGACGAGGTCCACATGCTCTCGCAGGGTGCGTTCAACGCCCTGCTCAAGACGCTCGAGGAGCCGCCGCCGCACGTGAAGTTCGTCCTCGCGACGACCGACGTGCACCGCGTCCCGGAGACCATCGTCTCGCGGTGCCAGCGGTTCGACTTCCGGCGGCTCACGCTGCAGCAGATCGTCGAGCGGCTCCAGGCGGTCGCGGCGGAGGAGGGGATGAAGCTCTCCCCGACCGCGCTCGGCCTCGTCGCCCGCCAGGCCGAGGGCGGGATGCGCGACGCGCTCTCGCTGCTCGATCAGG
>JAEYOU010000283.1 GCA_023411405.1 Pseudomonadota bacterium
GCCGCGGCGAGGGGCCCGGCGCGACGGCCGCGCCGTTCGCGTGACCGGCGGCGCCGTTCGCGTGGCCCGCCGCGCCGTTCGGCGGTCCGCCGGCGCCCGTGGCCGGGTCTACACCCTTCGTGAACAGGGTCACGAGCCCGCGGAGGGTGGGGTAGTCCGAGAGCCGGACCTCGCCCATCTCGGCCGCGCCGAGGCCCTCGGCCAGGGTCGCGAGGACCGTCGCCTGCTTGACGGTGTCGATCCCCAGATCGGCCTCGAGCTCCATGTCGAGGTCGAGCATCCCACGCTGGTAGCCGGTGATCCCGGCCACGACGTCGAGGACGCGGTCGCGGACGGCGGCGGGGTCGGGGGCCTCCGATACCGCTCGTGCTTCTCCCTTCGACTCCGGCCCCGCTTCGCGGGGCTCACGGTCAGGAGGCGCAGGGCGAGCGGACATGGACATGGGCGTGGGCGTGGGCCCGGGGCGAGCGGGGTCTCGCGCCGCGCCCGCGCGGCCGTCCACGACCGGCCGGTCGGCGAGCACCGTCCCCGGCCGCGCGTCCTCGACGGCGAGCACGCGCCCGAGGTGGACGAGCTTCGGGTCGGGGAGCCCGGAGACGCGGGAGAGCCACGCCTGGTGGACGCTCGCGTCCTCGATCCGCCGCTCTCCGCGCGCGGCGCGCCGGAGGAGGACGTAGTTCCCCTGCGAGCCGAACCCGGCGGCCATGCGGAGCGCGTGGCCGACGTCGCGCCGGCCGCCCTTCGAGAGCTTGAGCCCGGCGAGCGCGGGATCGGCCTCGCGGTGGTGCACGACGGGCGGCACGCGCCCGTGCTGGAGCGCCTTGGCCGCGACCACGTCCTCGAGCGAGGCGCCCATGGTGTGGCCGGTCATGCCCTTCGTGTTCGTCACCTCGATCTCGCCGCACCGCGCGCCGAACACGTGCCGGAGCGCGACCGCCTCCGACTCGGAGCACCCGCCGCGCGGCGGCGTGTACGGCTCGTGCGAGAAGTAGACGAGGTCGGGCGCGAGGGCCGCGCGCGAGAGGCCGTGCCGCTCCTCCATGCGCCGGATGAACACCTCCAGCTCCTCGGCGTACCGCGGGATGTCGAGGCTGCTCGGGTGGCCGGCGGTGTTGAACGCGTGCGTCCCGAGGAGCTCGCAGACCGGGGCGACCCCGCGGCGCGTGCACTCGTCCTGGCGCTCGACCACGATGCCGATCGCGCCCGCGCCCATGATCATCCCGTTGCGGCGCCGGTCGAACGGCACCGCGGCCTCGTACAGATCGCCCTCGCTGGTGCAGGCGCCGGTGGCGAGGAACCCCGCGCCCAGGTACGGCAGCGCGGCCGCCGAGGTCGGGTCGTCCGCGCCGATGACGACGACCCGCTTCGCGCGCCCGCCGCGGATGAGCTCCTCGGCGAGCAGGACGGCGGTGCAGGTGGACGAGCAGGCGGCGTTGAGCTGGAAGTTGGGACCGCGCGCGTTGACGCTCCGCGCCAGGCGGTTGTTGGCCTGGCACGAGATCTGGGTCATGAACTGGTGGTTGAAGCGGTACACCTCCGCCTCGCCCGGCGTCGCGCCCAGGCGGGCGTAGTGGAGGGTGAACCAGTCGGCGAGGAGCGTGCGGCTCTCCGCGTGGGTGACGCGCGGGATGAGCGTCTCGTAGAAGTCCCGGATCGCCTCGCGCGCCCGGTTCCCGAGCGTGCTCGCGAGGTGGCGCGAGACCTCGGCGATCACCGGATCGACCATCGGGAAGCCGTTCGCGAAGATGACGCCGGTGTCGGCCTGCAGCTCGCGCGGGAGCGCCCAGCGGTCGGGCAGCGCCCGCCCGGAGGCGGTCCTCACGTACTCGCGCACGAGCGGGATGTGCGCGTCGCGGAGCGCCTCGAACCCGGCGGCGACGGCGTGCGCGACGCAGCTGCTCATGGTGAGCAGCTCCTTCTCGTCGAGCTGGTACTCCTTGCGCAGGTCGAGGCGGCCGATCTTCCCGGCGAGCTGGATGACCTCGTCGAGGCTCTGCAGCTCGACGATGCTCGCGCCCTGCTCCGACTTCACGACCTTGGAGACGCGGAGCTCGAGCAGGCGCCGCCGCTCGGGGTCGGTCAGCCGCTCGATGAGGCTCCGCCCCTCGAAGAGCTGATCGAAGTTGTCGTCGCGGAACGCGTCCTTGAACGAGCCGGGGAGGCCGGCGGCGACGCCGCTGTAGACGACGGGGAGGGCGGCGCGGCCCTCGAGACGCTCACCCTCACCCTTCGACGGGCTCAGGGCGAGCGGGCTCGCATGATCCGCTCGTGCTCGCCCTTCGACAGGCTCAGGGCGAGCGGGGCCATTCATCGCGGCTGCGCGCTCATCCGCTCGTGCTGAGCCTGTCGAAGCACGAGCGGGAGGGAGCTCCACCACCTCCGCCGCGGCCGGATCGATCGGCAGCCCGGCGACGTGGAGCTGGCAGACGAGCCGCAGGAACGCCTCGGACGAGTCCCCCTGCTTCGCGTCCGACGCGAGGACGACCGCCGGCCGGCCGGCGAGGATCTCCCTGGTCTGGCTCGAGAGGATCGACGAGGGGCCGACCTCCACGAACACCCGCGCGCCGTCGGCCCAGAGCCGCTCGATCCCGCCCACGAAGTCCACCGGGCTCGTGATCTGCACGGCGAGCGTCCGGACGACCTCGGCCGCGTCGTCGGGGTAGTAGGCGCCGGTGCTCGCCGCGAGGACGAGCGCGCGCCCGGGCCGGAAGCTCGCCTGGGCCAGCGCCGGCGCGAACGCCGCCTGCGCGCCCTCCATGAGGGGCGAGTGGAACGCGCGCGAGACGTTCACCTTCACCGCGCGGATCCCGGCGGCGGCCGCCCGCTCGGCGAGCGCGGCGATGGCCGCCTCGTCGCCGCTGGCGATGGTCTGGCGCGGGCCGTTGAGGTTTGCCACCGTGAGCGGGAGGTTCGCGTCCTCGATGAGCCTCCGCGCCTCGGCGGCGCCCACCGGCAGCGCGAGCATGCCGCCGGCGCGATCGGCGGGCACGTCGCCCAGCGCGACGCCGCGGGCGTGCACGAGGGCCAGCCCGTCCGGGAG
>JAEYOU010000287.1 GCA_023411405.1 Pseudomonadota bacterium
GCTCCGGCGCGCCGCGCCGCGCCGCCTCCTCCAGCGCCGCCGCGGCGCGGCTCCGCCCCTCCGCGACCTCCTCGAGGAGCCGGCCCGAGAGGACCGACGCCTCGGGGAACGGCCGGTCCGGACCGGCGTGCGCGTCGCCCGCGTGCTTCAGGAGCAGCCACTCCTGCTTGCCGCCCTGCGCGCGCCGCGTCCGGACGAGCGTCCACTCTCCGTGCAGCTTGTACCCGCGGAGCTCGAACACCAGCTTGCCGTCCCGGAGCCCGGCCACCGGATCGCCGCGGGGGCGCCAGCCCCCGCGATCCCAGACGATCACCGCGCCGGCGCCGTAGTTCCCGGCGGGGATCGTCCCCTCGAAGTCGGCGTACTCGACCGGGTGATCCTCCACCTCGACCGCCATGCGCTTCTCGGCCGGGTCCGCCGACGGGCCCCTCGGCACCGCCCAGCTCTTGAGGGTCCCGCCGAGCTCGAGCCGGAAGTCCCAGTGCAGCCGGCGGGCGGCGTGCTTCTGCACGACGAAGAGGCGGAGGCCCTCCTCCCCGGGGGAGGGGACGGGCGTGCCGCCGAACGGCTCCGGCGTGCGCCCCGGATCGCGCTTCGCCCGATATCGGTCGAGCGCGGTCTCGCGCGCCCGCCGCGGGCCGCCCCCCATCTTTCCCCTCTCGCGCCGGGCGACCATGTCGAAGGGACGAGCGCGCGCGAGCCGCGCGCCCGGGCCGGACATTAAGTCTAGGGGCATGGCTCCTCGATCGCTCGCGACCGGCACCATCTCCTTCGGGCTCGTCTCGATCCCCATCCGGCTGTACGCCGCGACGCAGCCCGCCTCCCACGTGTCGTTCAACCTGCTCCACGCGAAGGACGGCGCGCGCCTCCGGCAGCAGTACGTCTGCTCGAAGGACGGCGAGGTCGTCCCGCGCGAGGACATGGTGAAGGGGTACGAGTTCGCGAAGGACCGGTACGTCACCTTCAGCGGCGAGGAGCTCAAGGCGCTCGAGGAGATCGCCACCCAGACGATCGACATCGCCGCGTTCGTGCCGGCCTCGGAGGTGGACCCGGTCTACTTCGACAAGGCCTACCACCTCGGCCCGGACAAGGGCGGCGGCCGCGCCTACAAGCTCCTCACCGAGGCGCTGGCGCGGTCGGGGAAGGCCGCGCTCGCGCGCTACGCGGCGCGCGGCAAGCAGTACCTGGTCCTCATCCGTCCGGCGAAGGGCCGGCTGGTGATGCAGCAGCTCTACTACGCCGACGAGGTCCGCCCGGTCGACGAGGTCCCGGTGGACGACGCCGACGTGAAGGACGGCGAGATCCAGCTCGCGCTCCAGCTCATCGAGCAGCGCGCGACGGAGGCGTTCCGCCCGGAGCAGTACGAGGACACCGTCAAGCTGCGGACGCTCGAGGCCATCGAGCGCAAGGTCCAGGGCCACGAGATCCAGGTGACCGCCTCGGCCGCGCCGCAGGGCGAGGTGATCGACATCATGGAGGCGCTCAAGGCGAGCCTGCAGTCCTCGCAGGGCGCCGCGGCGAAGCCCGCGCCCGCCGAGGCCACCGAGGCGGCCGAGGCGGCCGAGACCGCCGCCCCGGAGCCGGCCGCCCGGCGCAAGGCGCCGCTCCGCGCCGCCGCGAGCCACGCCGGGAAGAAGTCGCGCACGGGGTCCTCATCCAAGAAGTGACGGCGCTGCGGTTTCGTGCCAGGCTCCAGGGTCCGATGTGGGGTTACCGGACTGAGGAAGTGGCCCGCATCCTGGGGCTGCCCGAGGCGGAGGTTCGCAGGTTCGCGCGCGCCGGGTTCGTCGCGCCGCGCCGCGGCCCCCGGAACGCGCTCCGGTTCTCCTTCCAGGATCTCGTCCTCCTCCGCGCGGCCGCCGGGCTGGTGAAGGCGCGCGTCCCGCCCGCCCGCGTGCGGCGCGCCCTGCGCCACCTCCGGCGCCAGCTCCCCGCCGGCCGGTCGCTCGCGTCGGTGCAGGTCACCGCCGAGGGCGACGGGATCGTCGTCCGCGACGGCGCCGCGCGCTGGCAGCCCGAGACCGGCCAGGTGGTGATGGACTTCGAGGTTGCCGACGTCGCGCGCCGCGTGGCGCCCATCGTGAAGGCCGCCGCGCGCAGGCGTGCCCCGAGCCCGCTCGGCCCCGAGGGCTGGTACCAGTGGGGCTGCGATCTCGAGGACGGCGCCCCCGCCGAGGCGAAGGCCGCGTATCGCAAGGCGCTCGAGCTCGATCCCGCCCACGGCGGCGCGCACCTGAACCTCGGCCGGCTCCTGCACGAGGCGGGCGAGCTGCGCGACGCCGAGGTCCACTACCGGGCGGCGCTCGAGGACGACCGGCACCGGGCGCTCGCCGCGTTCAACCTGGGGGTCGTGCTCGAGGATCAGGGGCTCACGGACGAGGCCCTCTTCGCCTATGCCCGCGCGGTGGAGGCCGACCCCGAGCTGCCCGACGCGCACCACAACCTCGCGCGCCTGCTGGAGCAGCTCGGGCGCAAGGCGGACGCGCTGCGGCACCTGGCGACGTACCGGAGGCTGGTGCGCGGAGTGTGAAGCAGTTGTCAGTCGCCGTCACGGCAACGGCCGGCCCGCCGGCGGCCGCGGCGGGATCGCGCCGGGCTGGGACCGTGGCGCGGGCGGCGGCACGACGGTGTTGCGCACCTGCGCCGGGTCGGCGGAGCGGAGCACGTTCATGGCGGCGGCGATCATCGAGCCGACGTCGGAGAGCGTCGCCGGCAGGATCACCGTGTTGTTCACCTTGGCCAGGTGGCCGAACTGCTCGACGTACTTCTCGGCCACGCGGAGCTGGACCGCCTCGACGCCGCCGGGGCCGCCGATCGCCTCGGCGACCTTCCGCAGGCCCTCGGCGGTCGCGTCGGCGATGGAGAGGATGGCCGCCGCCTGGCCCTCGGCCTCGTTGATCTGCTTCTGCCGGGCCGCCTCGGACTCCTTGATCACCTGCTGCTTCTTGCCCTCGGCGTTGTTGATGGCCGCGTCGCGCTCGCCCTCGGAGCTGAGCACCACCGCGCGCTTCTCGCGCTCGGCGCGCATCTGCTTCTCCATCGCGTTGAGCACGTCCTTGGGCGGGGTGATGTTCTTGATCTCGTAGCGGAGGACCTTCACGCCCCAGGGGCCGGTCGCCTTGTCGAGCTCGGCGATGACCATGCCGTTGATGTGCGAGCGCTCCTCGAACGTGCGGTCGAGATCGATCTTGCCGATCTCCGAGCGGAGGGCCGTCTGCGCGAGCTGGCTGATGGCGTAGTAGTAGTCGGAGATGCCGTAGGAGGCGCGCTGCGCGTCGAGCACCTTGAGGTAGAGGATGCCGTCCACCGCGACCTGCACGTTGTCCTTGGTGATGCAGATCTGCTCCGGGATGTCGACCGCCTGCTCCTTGAGCGTGTGCTTGTAGCGGATGGCGTCGAAGAACGGCATCAGGAAGTGGAACCCCGCGTCGAGCACGGCGTTGAACCGCCCCAGCCGCTCGACCACGAAGGCGTTCTGCTGCGGCACGACCACCGCGGTCTTGACCATCACGACGACCGCGAGGATCACCAGGCCGATCGCGGCCACGAGCATGAAGTCGATCTCACCCATGGTTCACTCCCCCTTCGTAGATTGCCGTGACGTACAGCACCACTCCGTCCACCCGCTCCACCTTGCAGCGCTGGCCCTTCGCGAGCGGGATGCCCGACGCCGCGCGCACGCTCCAGGGCGAGCCCCGCAGCTCCGCCTTCGCCTCGCCGCCTGCCGGCAGGTCCGCGAGGAGCACCACCTCCGCCCCGACGACCGAGTCGATCGGCCCCGCGTCGGGCGCGCGGAGCCGCTCCTGGAGGCGCCCGCGCACCAGGCCGACCAGCGCCAGCGAGATGGCGGCGAACGCGATCCACTGGAACGCCGCGCCGACGCCGAGCGCCGAGAGCCCGGCGACGCAGAGCGCGCCGACGCCGAAGAAGAGCATGAAGAGCGTCCCCGGGGTCACGACCTCCAGCGCCAGGAGCGCCAGCCCCAGCAGCACCCAGATCCACCAGATCATGCCGGCGATGGTACCACGCCCCCGGCGGAGGCCGCCGCGGTTCCCGAACGCCCGCCGGCCGTGTAGGCTCGGGGCCGATGGTGGTCCTCCGGGGGGCAGTCCAGGCGGCGATCCTCGCGGCGGGGCAGGCGACCGCCGACGCGGGCGCGCTGGCGCGCGAGGTCCTCGGCGACGAGGGGTATCAGAAGGACCTCCCCTCCCCGGCCCCCCCCACCCTGCCGCGGACCCTCGACCTGCCCGAGCTCGGGCTCCTCCGCTTCGTGCTGTACGCCGCGGTCCTCGTCGCGGTGGCGCTCGCCGCCGTCTGGCTGGCGCGGTTCTTCCTCACCCGCGGCGCGCGCGACGTCGCCCTGCCGCCGGAGGCGACGCCGGCGCCGCTCCAGGTCGAGCTGGAGGGCCCGGAGCGGCTCGCGGCGGCGGGCCGCTGGGCGGAGGCGATCCACGCCCTGCTCCTCGAGACGCTCGCCGCGCTGTCGCGCGCCGCCCGGCTCGCGCCGTCGTACACCTCCCGCGAGATCCTGGAGCGCGTGCGCCTGCCGCTCCCCGCCCGCGAGGCGCTCGAGGCGCTCGTGCTCGCGGTGGAGCTCTCCCGGTTCGGCGGGGAGCCGGCCGGCGAGGCCGAGTACCGGAGCTGCCTCGACCGGTTCCACCAGTTCCTCGACACCTACCGCCGCCCGGCGCGGGAGGCGGCGTGACGGCCGCGTCCTTCACCCGCCGCGGCGCGTTGGTGGTGGCGAGCATGGTCGCCGTCTCGATGGCGGCGACCATGTTCCTCTCGGTCTACGGCGACGCGCTGTTCACGCCGGCGTCCGCCGCGGCCGACGCCTGGAGCCGCTCCGCCCTCGGCCACCACGCGTTCCTCGAGCTCGTCCGGCGGCGCGGCCGGGCCGTGGTGGTCTCGCGCGCGCGCACGGCCGAGAAGGCGAGCACCGGCGCGCCCACGGCGCTCCTCGAGCCGCGGATCGGCGAGGAGGACCCGCGCGCCGAGGGCCGGCTCGACGAGATCGGCTCGAGCGCCGGGCGGCTCCTCGTCGTGCTCCCGAAGCGCGAGGGCGTCCCGGACTTCAAGCGCCGCGGGTGGATCGCGCACGAGCGCCTGCTCCCGCCGGAGGACGTGGACCGCGTTCTCGAGGCGCTCGACCTCGAGGCGACCGTGTTCCGCCCGGCCCGCGGCGCCGAGGCGGCCGACTGGGAAGGCTCGCTCCCCACGCCGGAGCTCCGCGATCCGCAGCTCGTCCGCTCGGAGGCGCTCACCCCCCTGCTCGCGACCGAGGACGGCATCCTCGTCGGCGCGCTCGAGACCGACGACCAGCGCCTCGTCCTGGTGGCCGACCCCGACCTGCTCGAGACGCACGGGCTCGGCCGCGGCGAGAACGCCGCGCTCGCGCTGGCGGCGCTCGATCGGCTCGGCGGAGAGCCGACCCTGATCGTGGACGAGACGCTGCACGGCTGGGAGCTCGAGCCCTCGCTGGTGCAGGAGCTGCTCCGGTTCCCGCTCGTGCTGGCGACCCTCCAGGCCGCCGTCACCCTCGCGCTGCTCGCGTGGGCGGCGCTGATCCGGTTCGGCCGGCCGGTCCCGCCCGCGCCGCTCCTGCGCGCGGGCAAGGAGTTCCTGGTGCAGAACGTCGCCGACATGCTCCGGGCCGGCGGGCACGCGAAGGAGGCGGCCCGCGCCTACCTCCGCGCCACGCGCGAGGAGGTGCTCGCCCGCATCCCGCCGCCCGGCGGCGCGGAGTCGCCCGAGGCGTGGCTCGCGCGGCTCGAGGCGGCGCGCGGCCGGGCCGGGGAGCTGGCCTCGCTCACGCGCCAGGTGGAGGCGATCGGGCAGCGGCGGCGCGGCGCCGAGCAGGACGCGATCCGCGCCGCCCGCAGGATCCAACGCTGGAGGGAGGAGCTGACCCATGGAGCTGCAGTCGATCCGCGCGAAGCTCGAGGCCGTCCGGGCTGAGGTGCACAAGGTGGTCGTGGGGCAGGATCAGGCGCTCGACCTGCTCCTCGTCGCCCTGCTCTCCGACGGGCACGTCCTCGTCGAGGGCGTGCCCGGCACGGCCAAGACCCTGCTCGCGCGCGCCTTCGCCGCCGCCCTGGGCGTCGGCTTCAACCGCGTGCAGTTCACGCCGGACCTGATGCCCGGCGACGTGCTCGGCACGAACCTCTTCGACTTCCGCACGAACGCGTTCCACCTCACCCGCGGCCCGGTCTTCACCGACGTGCTCCTCGCGGACGAGATCAACCGCACGCCGCCCAAGACGCAGGCGGCGCTGCTCCAGGCGATGCAGGAGCGGGCGGTCACCATCGACGGCGTCACCCACCCCCTCCCCCCGGCGTTCCTGGTGATCGCCACCCAGAACCCCATCGAGCAGGAGGGGACGTACCCGCTCCCGGAGGCGCAGCTCGACCGGTTCCTGTTCAAGGTGACGGTGGGCTACCCGGCGCGCGACGAGGAGCGGGCCATGGTCCGCGTCCACGGGCACCGGACCGCCTCCCCGCCGATCGAGTCCTTCGGCATCCAGCGCGTCGCCTCGACCGAGGAGCTGCTCTGGATGCGCCAGATCGTGCAGGCCATCCGGCTCGAGGATCCCGTCGTCGACTACGTCGTCGACCTCGTCCGGACCACGCGCGGCCGGCCGGCGCTGCTCTGCGGCGCCTCCCCGCGCGCGGCCAGCATGCTCGCCACCGCGGCGCGCGCGCGCGCCGCCATGTCGGGGCGCGGCTTCGTCATCCCCGACGACGTGAAGGCCCTCGCGCTCCCGGTGCTGCGCCACCGCGTGGTCCTCTCCCCGGGCGCGGAGATCGAGGGCATGACGGCCGACCTCGCGGTCCGGCGGGTGCTCGAAGAGGTGGAGGCGCCCCGGTGATCTTTCCCACGCCGCGCGCGATCGCCGTCGCCGCCGCGGGGTTCCCGCTGGCGCTCGTGCCGGCGCTCGTCGCCCCGGGGCTGTGGGGCCTGTGGTTCTCGTACGCGGCGCTCTCGGCGTTCCTCTTCGGGCTCGACGTCATCCTGGCCCTCCCGCCGGCGCGGCTCCGGGCGGAGGTGGAGCCGCCGGACCAGCTCGCCGTGGGCGCGCTCGGGGCGGTGCGGGTCCGGCTCTCGGCCCCGCGCGCCGCGCCGCGCGTGCAGGTGCTGCTCGAC
>JAEYOU010000462.1 GCA_023411405.1 Pseudomonadota bacterium
GGCCGGGCCTCCGCGCGGGCGCCTGCTGCCTCGGCGGGGCGTCCGCCGGCTGCCGGGGCGCCCGGGAAGCGGCGGCGCCGTACGCGATCGCCTGGTATTATCCCGGCCCTTGATCCCTTCACGCATCGCGACATTCGACGGTAGGTCCGGGAGCTGGGCGGCGCTCGGGCTGGCGGCGCTGGCGCTCGCGGCGGGCACGCTGGTCCCGGGATGCAAGCCCGCGCCGCCGCGAGGCGCGGTCGTCCGGATCGCGTTCTCGAACGATCCGCCCGAGCTCGACTCCGCCAAGGCGACGGACGTGGTGAGCGGCTTCGTGCTCGGGCACGTCAACGAGGGGCTCACGAACTACGGGCCCTCCGGAGACATCATCCCGGCCGTCGCGAAGTCCTGGGAGCTGCGCGAGCGCGGCTCGACGTTCCGGCTCCGCGAGGAGGCGCGCTGGTCGGACGGGAAGCCCGTCACCGCCCACGACTTCGTCTTCGCCTGGCGGACGGTGGTCGATCCCAAGACCGCCTCCGAGTACGCGTTCATCATGTTCCCGGTGAAGAACGCCGAGGCGATCAACGCTGGGAGGCTGTCGCCGTCTTCGCTTGGAGTGAAGGCCGTCGACGATCACACGCTCGAGGTCGAGTACGAGCGGCCGTGCGCGTACTTCCTCGGGCTCACCGCGTTCAAGACGTACCTGCCCCTCCGCGAGGAGTTCTACCGGTCGCGCGGCGGGAAGTACGGAGTGAGCCCGGCGGACATGCTGTACAACGGGCCGTTCGCGCTCACGCGCTGGGACCGCGGCGCGGCGATCACGCTGGAGAAGAACCCGCGCTACTGGGACGCGGACCGGATCCGGATCGACCGGATCGACATCCCGTACTTCACGACCGATCCCAACGCGGTCATCAACCTGTTCAAGGACGGCAACATCGACTACCTGGCCGGGCTCGGGCGCGACAGCATCAAGCGCGCGCAGGTCGAGCGGTTCCGGATGAAGAGCTTCGACGAGGGCACGCTCTTCTACGTCGACTTCAACCACAGGGAGGGCCGGCCCACCTCCAACGTCCACCTGCGCCGGGCCATCCGGCTGGTGTTCGACGGCCCGCAGTACGTGTCCAACGTGGTCGGCGTCCCCGGCACGCGACCCGGCACGTCGCTCATCCCGCACTGGATGAAGGGGCTGGAGGCGCCGTTCCACACGGAGTACCCGGTCCCGGCGGTGCGCCCGGATCCCGAGGCGGCGCGGCGCGAGCTCGCGCTCGCGCGGGAGGAGCTCGGGGGGAAGATCCCGGAGCTCGTCTGGCTGACCGACGACGGGCCCGGGGCCGCCCGGGAGGCCGAGTACTTCCAGTGGCTCCTCAAGCGCCACCTCGGGATCGAGCTCCGGATCGACAAGCAGGTCTTCCAGCAGAGGCTCGCCCGGATGACGGCCGGCGACTTCGACCTGGTCGCGGCCGGGTGGGGTCCGGACTACGCCGATCCGATGACGTACGCCGACCTCTGGACGAGCTGGAACGAGAACAACCGGGGTCGCTGGAAGAACGCGCGCTACGACGCGCTCATCCGCGAGGCGCTCGAGACCGCCGATCCACGGCGCCGGCTCGACGCCATGGCGGAGGCGGAGCGGATCGCCCTGGAGGAGGTCGCGGTCCTTCCGATGTACGAGCGCGCCGTCGTGTACGCCGAGTCGAAGCGGGTGCGAGGGGTGCTGCGCCGCCGCTTCGGCACAGATCCCGACTTCACCTACGCTCACGTCGCGGAGGAGCGCTAGAAGCCATGCTCCGATACGTCCTGAAGCGGCTCGGCGCGGGGTTCTTGACGGTGTTCGTCCTCGCCACCGCCACGTTCGTCCTCATGCACTCGGTCCCCGGTGACCCGCTCGCCCGGGCCAAGGCCATGACGCCGCAGATCCGCGCCAACCTCGAGGCCAAGTACGGCCTCGACGAGCCGAAGCTCGTCCAGTACGGCGTCTACCTCGCCAACATGGCGCGGGGGGACTTCGGGATCTCGTTCACCCAGCAGAACCGGACCGTGAACGACATCATCCGCAAGCACTTCCCCGTCTCCGCCAAGCTGGGCGTGTTCTCGCTGTTCTTCGCCACGCTCGGCGGCATCGCCTTCGGCGCGGTGGCGGCGCGCGCGCGCGGGCGGGTCGGCGATGGCCTGCTCATGCTGTTCGTGATCCTCGGGATCTCCGTGCCGAGCTTCGTGTTCGCGGCGCTCGCCCAGTGGGGCATGACGGAGCTCAACGTGTGGGCCGGGTACACGGTGATCCCGGTGGCCGGGTGGGGTTCGTTCCGGCACATGCTCGTCCCGGCGCTCGTGCTCGGGCTCGGGTCGATGGCCTTCCTCACCCGGCTCATGCGCTCCTCGCTGCTCGAGGTGATCCACCAGGACTACGTCCGGACCGCGGCCGCCAAGGGCCTGTCGCCCCGGCGCATCCTGGTCGCGCACCAGCTCCGGAACGCCATCCTCCCGGTCGTCACCGTGCTCGGGCCCGCGATCGCCGCCATCACGACGGGTGGGTTCGTGGTCGAGCAGGTGTTCGCGATCCCCGGGCTGGGCCGCTACTTCGTCCAGGCGGTGCAGCAGCTCGATTACACGATGATCATGGGGCTCACCGTCTTCTACGGCGCGTTCCTGGTCCTGATGGTGATCCTGGTGGACCTCGCATACGGCCTCGTCGATCCACGCATCAGCGTCTCGGGGGCGCGCGCGTGAGCACGGCAAGCTCCCGGCCCGCGGCGGCTCCTGCGTCGGGTCTGCGCGGCGAGGACTTCGTGCCCGTCACGTCCGGTCGCGGCGAGCGGGGGCCCACGCGCCCCTCGCTCTCGTACTGGGCGGACGCCTGGATCCGGTTGAGGAAGAACCGGCAGGCCATCGTGTCGCTCGCGATGGTGGTGCTGCTCGCGCTGTTCTGCACCGTGGGCCCGCTCCTCTGGCGCGTCGATCCGACCGCGCAGGACCTGACCCGGTACCTGGAGGCGCCGAGCCTCGACCGCACCGCGGTGGTCCTCCCCGAGCCGGTGCCCATGGAGGCCCTGATCCTGCCGGACGTGCCCGCCCGCCCTCCCGGCGTGGACGGCGCCTCGCTCCCGGCGCCCACGAAGCTCGAGTTCCTCGAGGACCCGACGACGCTCTCCGTCCGGCTCCGGTGGGCGCCGGTGCCCGGGGCGGCCGGGTACCAGGTGTACCGGAGCACGGCGGAGCCGGAGGGCGACTACCTCGGGCTGCCGCTCGGCCGGATCGACGCCGGGAACGTCGTGTCCTACGAGGACACCTTCAACCTCGAGGCCCAGACGTACTACTACTCGGTCGTCGCCGCGAACGGCGCCGACTCACCGCGGGCGGTCACGGCGACGGTGCGGCCGGCGCGAGCGATCGGGGTCGCCGCCGCGCAAGCGCTCCAGCCCGGCATCGCGGAGGGCGCGAGGTACCGGTACCCCGTCCGGCCGCTCGGGACGGACAACCTGGGGCGCGATCTGCTCGCGCGCCTGATGCTCGGGGGGCAGGTCTCGCTCTCGATCGGCTTCTTCGCGCCGCTCCTCTACCTCCTCATCGGCGTCCTCATCGGCGGGATCTCCGGGTATCTCGGCGGGGCCGCGGATCAGTGGATCATGCGGATCGTCGACTTCGTGCTCGCGCTGCCGTCGCTGCTGGTGCTGATCCTGATCTCGGTCGCCCTCGGCGCCGGGCCGGGTCGGTCCATCGCCGCGCTGATCATCGGCCTCGTGGTGCTCTCGTGGTCGGGCGCCGCGCGGCTCACCCGCGGCCAGGTCCTCCAGCTCCGCGAGTCGGAGTTCGTGCAGGCGGCGCGGCTCCTCGGCGCGAAGCCGGGGTACCTGCTCCTGCGGCACCTCCTGCCCAACACGCTGGGCGTCATCCTGGTGTCGTTCACCTTCGCGATCCCGGGCGCGATCTTCACCGAGGCCTTCCTGTCGTTCATCGGCATGGGCGTGAAGCCGCCGATGCCGTCCTGGGGCAACATGGCCGAGAACGGCTACAACACCTTCCTCACGAGCCCGCACCTGTTCCTCTTCCCGGCGCTCTTCATCAGCGCCGCGGTCCTCGCCTTCAACCTCCTGGGCGACGGCCTCCGGGACGCGCTCGATCCCAAGCTGAGGTCGCGCGAATGAGCCTCCCCGCCCCGAAGACGAACGCGGCCGGGCCGGACGGAGCGCGGCATGGGGGGAGCCGGCTCCTCGAGGTGCGCGACCTCAAGGTCGAGTTCGACACCTACGGCGGCGTGGTCCAGGCCGTGCGGGGCGTGGACTTCTCCGTCGACCGCGGCGAGACGCTCGCCATCGTGGGCGAGTCCGGCTGCGGGAAGTCCGTCTCCGTCCAGGCGCTGATGGGGCTCGTGCCGCGGCCGCCCGGCCGGATCACCTCCGGGTCGGTCCTCTTCGAGGGCAGGGAGATCCTGGGTCTGCCGCTGCGGGAGGCCAACCGGATCCGCGGGAAGCGGATCGGCATGATCTTCCAGGACCCGATGACCTCGCTCAACCCGACCATGCGCGTCGGGAAGCAGATCACCGAGACGCTCCGCGTGCACGAGGGGCTCGACGGCGCGGCCGCCCGCAGGAAGGCGATCGAGTTCCTGGAGCGCGTGCAGATCCCCGAGGCGGCCGCCCGGGTGGACGACTACCCGTTCCAGTTCTCGGGCGGCATGCGCCAGCGGGTGATGATCGCGATGGCGATCGCCTGCGGGCCGGCGCTGCTCATCGCCGACGAGCCGACCACCGCGCTCGACGTCACCGTCCAGGCCGAGATCCTCCAGCTCCTGGCGGACCTCCAGCGCGAGCAGGGGATGGCCATCGTCCTCATCACCCACGACCTCGGCGTCGTGGCGCGCATGGCCGATCGCGTGGCGGTGATGTACGCGGGGCAGATCGTCGAGCACGGCACGGCGGAGCAGCTCTTCACGCACCCCGCCCACCCGTACACGCTGGGGCTCCAGGCGGCGATGCCGAAGGACCGGGAGGGCGCGCGCGAGCGGCTCACGGCGATCGAGGGGAGCCCGCCCGACCTCTTCAGTCCGCCGAAGGGCTGCCCCTACTTCGAGCGGTGTCCGTGGGCGATGCAGCTCTGCGGGCCGGCGATGCCGCCGGCCTGGTCCGTCGAGCCGGGGCACGACGCGCGCTGCTGGCTGCACCACGCGCTCGCGCGCCCGCGCCGGCCGGCGGAGCTCTACCGCGGCGCCGAGATGGAGGCCGCGTCGTGACGGCGATCCCGCTCCTCGAGCTGCGGGACGTGCGCCGCGAGTTCCGGCTCGGCCACGGCAAGGTGCTGCGCGCGGTGGACGGCGTGAACCTCAGCGTCGGCGAGCGCGAGGTGGTGGGGCTCGTCGGCGAGTCCGGCTGCGGCAAGACCACGCTCGGCCGGACCATCGTCGGGCTGCTCGAGCGGACGGGTGGGCAGATCCTGTACCGCGGCCGGCCGCTGCCGGAGCGGTACGCGCCGGGCGACTTCCGGCAGTACGGCCGGCGGATCCAGATGATCTTCCAGGATCCGTACTCCTCGCTCGATCCGCGCATGACGCTCCGCGAGATCGTCGCCGAGGGACCGATCCTGCACGGCCTCTGGAGACGGAGCGAGGTCGCGGAGCGCGTCGCGGGGTGGCTGCGCAGGGTGGGGCTCTCGCCCGACTTCATGTCGCGCTACCCGCACGAGTTCTCCGGCGGGCAGCGGCAGCGCGTCGGCGTCGCCCGGGCGCTGGCGCTCGAGCCGGAGCTGGTCGTCTGCGACGAGCCGATCTCCGCCCTCGACGTCTCGGTCCAGGCGCAGGTGGTGAACCTGCTCGCGGATCTCAAGGAGTCGATCGGGCTCACGCTCCTCTTCATCGCCCACGATCTCTCCATGATCCGCTACGTCTCCGACCGGATCGCGGTGATGTACCTCGGGCGGATCGTCGAGCTCGGCCGCGCCGACGACGTCTACTTCCGGCCCAGCCACCCCTACACG
>JAEYOU010000478.1 GCA_023411405.1 Pseudomonadota bacterium
CGGCGAGGCCGGCCGGCGCCGGCCTCGCGCTCCGTCGCCCTACGGCGCGGTGATGGGCACGCCGTCCTGGTCGCACGAGTAGAACGCGCCGAACTTGCCGACCGGGGTGAGGCCGGCGCCGGCGACCTGGTCCGACCAGGCGCAGCTCGGCTTGCAGCAGTCCTGCATCGTGGTGGTGGTGTACCCCGTGGCGAAGTCGCTCCCGGCGGTCGCGGCGCTCCGCGCCGTCGGGTCGGCCTGGGGCAGCCCCTGCGGCGCGAGCCGGCAGCCGGTCACGCGCGTCAGCGCCGCCGGGCACTCGACCCGCTTCGCGCGGACGTGCCAGTTCTGGTGGTAGAACGAGCTCGGCGCGTTGGTCCGGATGCAGGAGGTCATCGTCGCGAACGCCACCGCCGGGGAGGCCGCGGCGGTGTTGCCGCACAGCTGCGAGATCCGATCCTGGCAGGCGGCGGAGGCGAGGGAGGTCGCCGAGACGGCGCTGTTCACCTTGCACTCGTCCAGGTTGATGGCCTTGATGCCGCCGTTCGTCGGGTACTCGCTGGGGAAGGCGGTGTACATGAAGTGGCCGAAGTTGGTGGTCTGCGTCCCGGCGTAGGTGCCGGGGATGCATGCGTTGAAGGCCCCGAACCCGCCGCCGCCCATGTAGATGTCGAAGTTCTTCCCGCCGCCCGCGGCGGTGTTGAAGCTCTGGACGATCATCGGCTTCGGGATGGCCACCGGGTCCGCCTGCGAGATCCCCGGCTCCCCCGCCTCGAAGATCAGCTGGTAGCACTGGCAGCAGCTGCTCGTGCCGGTGTCGAGCCCGCCGATGTCGGCGTCGTGCCCCACGACGCCGTAGACGAAGGGCTCGGCGTCGCCCCAGTCGTCCCTCGCGGCCTGGACCATCTCGTCGCTGAAGGCCATGAAGCGCGGGCAGGCGAAGGTCATGGGCAGGTGGCCCTTCGCCGGATCCTCCGGCGGCGAGCAGGCGTTGGCCACGCGGCAGTGGCCGCCGCAGGTGGAGCTGGCGACGCCCTCCGTGCAGCCGGCGACCACGTACTGGCTGTAGCAGGCGTCGGGCGGGTCGAGGGCGTAGCTTCCGCCGCCGCTGGCCGGCGTGGCGACCCCGAGCGGCGCGCTGGCGGCGGAGGCGTTGCCCACGGCGTCGCGCGCGCGGACGGTGAAGCTGTAGGAGGTGCTCGGCGAGAGTCCGATCGCGGTGAAGCTCGTGGTCGCCGGGGAGCCCGCGAGCGTGCCCCCGCTGTACACGTCGTACGCGACCACGCCCACGTCGTCGGTCGAGGCGCTCCAGGTGAGCGAGGCGGAGGTGGAGGTCACGCTCGCCGCCGTCAGGCCGGTGGGCACGCTGGGGGGAGTGTCGTCCGGGGGCGCGGTCGTGACGGAGAGGACGGCGCTCGGGCTCGAGGCGTTCCCCCACGCATCCCGGGCGCGCACCGTGAAGCCGTAGGCGGTGCTCGGGGTGAGACCGGTCGCCGTGTAGCTGGTGGAGGTGGTGGTGCCGTCGAGCGTGGCGCCCTCGTAGACGTCGTAGCCGACCACGCCCGTGTCGTCGGTGGCGGCGGTCCAGGTCAGCGTCACCGAGACGCTGTTCCTGGACGCCGCCGTGAGGTGGGTCGGGGCGGTGGGCGGGGCGGTGTCCACCCCGGCCTCGATCCCCCAGACGAGCACCCCGTCCTGGTACAGGGTGACGTGGTTCCAGTCGGCGGGCGAGAGCTTGGCGCCGTCGTAGGACCAGTCGTTGGTCTGGTCGAAGGCGCTGTAGTCGGTCTTCGCGAACCGGCTCTGGATGTCGGCGGTGCTGGCGCCCGCGGCGAGGCTCCCCGCGCCGCGGGTGAAGCCGAGCTCGAGGTAGTTGTTCGCGCCGGCGGTCGGCGCGGCGAGCCGGACGAACCTGGCGGTGACGTTGGCGCATCCGTTCGCCCAGTAGTCGCAGAAGTAGGTCTGTCCCTGCGTCCCCTCCACCGTGTACCAGTACCGGATGGTGAGGGTGCTGAGGTCCACCGCGGCGCTGCCGGTGTTCACGATCCGGATGAGCGGGGTGAGCTGGATGGGGCTCGGGGCCGCGGTCGACACGTGGTACTGCACCTTGAGCGCCGCGCTCGAGCTGCCGGACTGCGTCGCGGCGCTCGCCTGGGCCGAGCTCGTCGCGCCGAAGGCGTCCACCGCCCGGACGACGAAGTAGTAGGTCGTGCTGGCGGCGAGCCCGGTGCTCACGCTCGAGGTCGTGGTCAGCCCGGAGGCCACCCGGTTGGCGGCCGAGGGCGTGAAGCCGCTGGTGGTGCTCCGGTACACCTCGTAGGTGACCGCGCAGCCGGCCGGCGGCGTCACCGCCCCCCACGTGACGTCGATCGCGCTCGACGACGTGGCCGTCGCGGTGACGGTCGGGGCGGGAGGCGCCGCGGCGCAGGTGGGCGGCGTCCCTCCGGGCTCCGTGCCCCAGATCAGCGTCCCATCCTGGTACAGGGTCACGCGGTCCCATTCGGCCGACGCCGTCTTCGTGGGATCGAAGGAGTAGTCGTTCGACTGGTCGAAGTTCGACCAGTCGCTCTTCGCCATGCGGCTCTGGATGTCGCCCGTGGACTGCCCGGCGGCGAGGTTGCCCGCGCTCGCGCTGAACCCGAGCTCGAGGTAGGTGTCCGCCGTCGCCGTGGCGCTGGCCATCTTCACGACCTTGGCGGTGACGTTCGAGCAGGCGCCCGCGATCGGCGCCCAGTCGCAGTAGTAGTGGGTGGTCTGCGTCCCGTCGGCCGTGAACCAGTACCGGACCGTGATCGTGCTCAGGGGGACCGCGCTCGTGCCGCCGTTCGCGACGGAGATCCAGGGCGCGATCGTGTTCGTCGACGCCGAGGTCCCGCTGGTGCGGTACTGCACTCCGAGGCCGCTCGAGGAGGCGGCGGCGGGGGCGCCCCGGGCCGGTTGCGCCGACCGCGACGCGTCGCACGCGAGCAGCGAGAGGCCGGCAGAGAGAGCCAAGACGGTGATCCTGCGCATGTGTGGTCCTCCGTGAGCTGCCCCCCGATCCTGGATGGCTGATCGAACCGACCCTGCGGAGACGACCGGCGCGGGGACGTTTGACGCAGAGCAAACTCCCGCCGCACGAGGTTGTCCAGCCCGAAGTGCGGCCGGACCCGACTCCGTGCGCGCCTCCGGGGCGAAGGAGGGCGGATCCCGACCCCCGCCCGTGCGGAGCGCGTCGGAGCACGAGCGGGTTTCGGGCCGGTGCCAGACGGCTCTGGTACGATGCCCCCGTGATCGTCCTCGGCATCGACCCCGGCTCGCGCCGCTGCGGCTACGGCGTGGTGGCGCGGGAGGGGAGGCAGCTCCGCGTCGTCGCCTCCGGCGTGCTCGCGCCCGGCGCGCTCCCGATGGCCGAGCGGCTGGGACGGATCCTCGACGGGCTCGAGGACCTCGTCCGCCGCGTGCGGCCGGCCGAGGTCGCGGTCGAGGCGGTCTTCTCGGGCGCGTCGGCGCGCTCGGCCCTGGTGCTCGGGCAAGCCCGCGGCGTCGCGCTCGCGGCGGCCACCCGGGCCGGGCTCCCCGTGTTCGAGTACGCGCCCGCCGAGGTGAAGCTCGCCTTCACCGGCAACGGCCGGGCCGACAAGG
>JAEYOU010000189.1 GCA_023411405.1 Pseudomonadota bacterium
CGCGGGAAGAACGGCGCCCCGAACGGCGCGCACGGGCAGGACGGCGTGCACGGCGGCGACGCCGAGCGGCTGTTCCCCATGGACGACGCGGAGGCGCTGAAGGAGTTCTGAGCTAGCGCCTGCCCAGCGCCCACGCCTTCACGGCCTTGCGGCCGTGGCGGAGGAGCTTCCGGCGGACGTGGGGCAGTCGGAGCGGGGCGAGGGCGTCCAGCGCGAGGCCGCGCCGCAGCTCCGCGAGCGCCTCCCGCCACCGGCCCTGGCCCGCCAGGCGATCGAAGAGGCGGACGTGCCGCGATGCGCGGAGCCGGCGGACGTGGGGCCGGACGAGGTGCCCGTGCGCGGAGGCGAGGACCTTGGCGAGCACCGCGTTCCAGCCCGCGTCGCCGGCGGGCATCTTGAACGAGTATCGATCCGGCAGGAGCCGCCGGGCCGTCAGCCGCTCCGGGAGGAACGTGAACCGCCCCAGGGGCGCGAGGCGCAGGAAGAGGTCGATGTCCTCCGTCGTCGCGAGCGCCTCGTCGGAGCCGCCCACCGCCTCGAGCGCGCCGCGGCGGATGACGCAGCTCGAGAGCAGGGCCGGGAACCGCCCGTCGAGGAGCTGCACCAGCAGCGCCCCGAGGTCGCCTGCCGGCGGCGCGTCCGGCAGGGTGGTCGTCTTCGCGCCCTTGTACCCGAGGCGCGAGCAGGACATCACCGCGTCCGGGGCGGCGTCGAGGGCCGCGACGTGGTGCGCCAGCGCCTCGGGCAGGAGCTCGTCGTCGCTGTCGAGGAGCATGACGAGCTCGCCCCGCGCGATCGCCGTCCCGGCGTTCCGGGCCGCGGCCGGGCCGCGGTTCTCGGGCGAGCGGAGCACCCGGACGCCCGGGCGCGCTGACTCCACGGCGTCGGAGGTCCCGTCGGTCGAGCCGTCGTCGACGACGATCACCTCCACGGCCCGGTACGTCTGCCCGAGGACCGAGTCGATCGCGCCGAGGATCACCTCGCGGCGGTTCAGGACCGGGATCACCACGGACAGGCGCGGAGAGGTCATCGGCCGGCATGGTAGCCCGCGTGGATCGAGGAGCCAACCGCGTACGTACCATGAGTGAGGGGCTCCCGCCCACGCGGCGGCGAAGGCGGCTACACTCGCGCGCGTGCAAGAGCACCCGACGACGGTGGCGATCCTGGCGAGCGAGTTCGGCGACCCCGCGGCGGGCCGCATGGGAGGCTTCGGCTGGGCGGCGCGGGAGACGGCGCGGCTCTTCCACGCCTTCCCCGAGGCCGGCGTCGAGCCGATCTTCCTCCACGCCGATCGCAGGTACGAGGGCCACGAGCTCCACGGGGTCCGCGTCGTCCCGCGCGCCGGCTCGAAGCTCCGGTACCTGGCGCGGCTGCGCGCGGTGCGGCCCGACCTCCTGCTCGCGGTCGACTGGCGGCCCAACTACCTCCGGGCGGTCATGGCCCTGCCGCGGACCCCGCTCGCGGTGTGGGTCCGCGACCCGCGCACGCCGGCCGACGTCCGGCGCCTCGCGGCCCTCCGCGATCCGGCAGCCCCGGAGCTCCCGCCGGCGGGGCTCGAGGGCATCGACTGCACCTCGCTCGCCCGCGTCGCCCGGATCGGCCGGCTCCTCCCCCGGCGCCTCGCGCTCGTCACGCCGGAGCCGAGCCTCGCGGCGAAGGTCGACGACACCTACGGCCTCTCCGCCCAGGTCCACCTGCTCCCCAACCCCGTCGCGCTGCCCGAGGGCCCGTTCGTCAAGAGCCCGCGTCCGACGGTCGTGTTCCTGGGCAGGCTCGATCCGTACAAGCGTCCGTGGCTGCTCGTGTCGCTCGCGCGCGCGATGCCCGACGTGGAGTTCCGGGCGGCGGGGTCGGCGCACTTCGCGGGCCCGCGCGGCTGGCAGCCCCCGGCGGAGCTGCCCCCCAACCTGATGCTCCTCGGGCACGTCGACGGGGTCGAGAAGCAGCGGCTCCTCGGCGAGGCGTGGGCGCTCGTGAACACCTCCGTGCACGAGGGCCTGGCCGTCTCGTTCATCGAGGCCCTCGCCAGCGAGACGCCGCTCGCCGCCTTCGTGGACACCGGCGGCGTGGTCTCTCGCTTCGGCGTGTGCGCCGGGCCGGAGGAGGGGACGGGCGAGGCGGGGGTGCCGCGCCTCGTGGCCGCCCTGCGGCGGCTCCTCGGCGACGGCGCGCTCCGCGAGCGGCTCGGGCGCGAAGGGCGGAGGTGGGTGGCGGCGACGCACGGCCCCGAGCGGTTCCTCGCCGGGTTCGACGCGCTGTGCGAGCGGCTGGGCGTGCGCCGCGCCCTCACGCGTTCCGCCACGCCCGCTCCGCCTGGAGCACGGCGTTGGCCAGCGGCACGTCGAACGGCCACTCGTCCATGACGAGCCGCCCGAGCCCCTCGGCGCGCTCGCGCTTCGGCGGCAGCTCGCCCCGGTCGAGCGCGGCGAGGTAGCCGCGCAGGGTCTCGATGCAGGTGTCGAGCTGCGCGGGGGCGAGCTGGTACCGCGGCGCGCGCCGCTCCGCCTCGACCTCGACGAGGGCGACCTGGATGAGCTCGCGGGCCCGGTCGCGGCGGGAGGGATCCATCGGGGTGCCTAGAGTAGACGGGCGAGCGTACTTTGGGAACCGGTCTGACGCGGCGGGGTGGGGGCGCAGCCCCCGTGAGATGCCCGAACGTCATGCGCGCTGGTACTCGAT
This sequence comes from Pseudomonadota bacterium, assembly GCA_023411405.1. GTDB lineage: Bacteria > Myxococcota > Myxococcia > Myxococcales > Anaeromyxobacteraceae > Anaeromyxobacter. Next base: position 2,680 of record JAEYOU010000189.1, read on the forward strand.
CCGTACGCGCGGGCAGAGGCCGCGGTCGAACGCGGCGCCGAGGAACAGCTCCACCGCCTCGCGCCCGCGCTCCCCGAGCGACCGGGTCCACTCGTTCACGTACATCCCCACGAACCGGTCTGCCTGGGCGCGGTCGAGGCCCCGGGCGAACCCGAGCGCGTAGGAGAGGGCGTCGTCGCGGTGCGCGAGGCCGTAGGCGATCGACTCGGCCCAGGCCTTCGCGACGGCGGCGCGGACGGCCTCGGGCAGCTCGCGCCGGATGGCGTTCAGGCCGAGCGGGAGCGGCAGCGCGGTCCGCGCCTTCCAGCCCCTCCCCAGATCCTCGAGCACGCGCAGCCCCTCCGCCGCGGCGGTGAGCTGGCCTTCGTGGATGACGAGCGCGGCGTCCACCTCGCCGCGCTTGGCCGCGTCGCCGACGGCCTTGAAGTCCATCGGCACCGGCTCGTACCGGGGCAGCGCGAGGGCGAGCGCGAGGGCCGCGCTCGTGCGCAGGCCCGGGACGGCGATCCGCTTGCCGGAGAGCTCGGCCAGGCTCGCGATCCGCGACCCATCCGGCACGACCACCACGGGACCGTAGCCGTCCCCCATCGAGGCGCCCGCGTCGAGGAGCAGGTAACGATCGGCGAGGTACGGGTAGGCGGCGGCGGAGATGGCGGTCACGTCGTGGCGCCCGTGCGCCGCAGCCTGGTTCGCCGCGTCGATGTCGAGGAGCGCCTGCTCGAAGACGATCCCCTCCGCCTTCACCGCGCCGCACGCGATGCCGAAGTACATGAAGGCGTCGTCCGAATCGGGGCTGTGCGCCACGCGGATGGTGTGCATGCGCGGCAAGATCTACCCTTCAACGATCGTTGAAACAAGCGGACCTTGAGAGTAGAGATCGCGGGCCATGGCCTACCGCTCCCTGCGCGAGTTCCTGGACCGGCTGGAGCGGGCGGGCGAGCTCGTCCGCGTGCAGGAGCCGGTGGCGCTCGAGCTGGAGGCGGCGGCCCTCGCCGACCGCGCCGCGAAGTCGGGCGGCCCGGCGCTCCTGTTCGAGAACGTGGTCGGGCGCCCGGGGTCGATGCCGGTCGCGATGAACCTCTTCGGCACGCGGCGGCGGACGAGCTGGGCGCTCTCCTGCGAGGACTACGAGGAGCACGCCGCCGAGCTGCGCGCGCTGCTCCACACCACCCCGCCCGCCTCCCTCTGGGAGAAGCTGAAGCTCCTGCCCCGGCTCGGCCGGCTGGCGTCGATGGCGCCGAAGCACGTCTCCTCGGCCGCGAGCCAGGAGCTCGTGCTCCGCGGCCCGGACGCGGACCTGGGCCGGCTGCCCGTCCTCACCACCTGGCCGCACGACGGCGGGCCGTTCGTCACGCTGCCGCAGGTCATCACCCGCGACCCCGAGACCGGCGCGCGCAACGTGGGCATGTACCGGCTCCAGGTCCTCGGCCCGCGGCGGCTCGCGATGCACTGGCAGCTCCACAAGACCGCGACCGCCCACTTCCGCGCGTACCGCAAGCGCGGCGAGCGGATGCCGGTGGCGATCGCGCTGGGCGGCGATCCCGCGCTCACCTACTGCGCCTCCGCGCCCCTCCCGCCCGGGATCGACGAGTACCTCTTCGCCGGGTTCCTGCGCGGCGAGGCCGTGCGGCTCGTGCAGGGCGTCGCCACCGGGCTCGAGGTCCCGGCGGACGCCGACGTCGTGATCGAGGGGTTCGTCGATCCCGCGGCGCCGCTCGTCCGCGAGGGGCCGTTCGGCGACCACACCGGCTTCTACTCGCTCGCCGACGACTACCCGGCGCTCGAGGTCGCGGCGATCACCACGCGGCGCGCGCCGGTCTACCCGGCGACGGTGGTCGGGCCCCCGCCCGCCGAGGACCTCTGGCTCGGCCACGCCACCGCGCGGCTCTTCCTGCCGATGCTGCAGCTGGTCTTCCCCGAGATCGTGGACATGCACTTCCCGGCCGAGGGCGTGTTCCACAACCTCTGCCTCGTCTCGATCCGCAAGGAGTACCCGGGTCACGCGAAGAAGCTCATGCACGGCCTGTGGGGCTCGGGGCAGATGGCGGCCACGAAGACGCTCGTCGTCTTCGACGAGGACGTGGACGTGCAGGACGCCTCGCAGGCCGCCTGGCGCGCGCTCGCCAACGTGGACGCGCGCCGCGACCTCGTGGTGGTCGAGGGTCCGGTCGACGTCCTCGACCACGCGGCGCCGCACATGGGCCTCGGGGCGAAGATCGGCGTGGACGCGACGCGCAAGTGGGCCGAGGAGGGCGGGCGCGAGTGGCCCGAGCCCTGCGTGCACCCGCGCGAGGTGCTCGAGCGCATGGACGCGCTCTACC
>JAEYOU010000592.1 GCA_023411405.1 Pseudomonadota bacterium
CTCGAGCGCCGCGCCCCGCACCGCGGAGCCCTCCGCCGCGCCGCGTCCGCGCAAGCCCGGCAAGCGCTCGTTCAAGGAGCAGCGCGAGCTCGAGGGCATGGAGGCCGCCATCCTCGCGGCGGAGGAGCGGAAGTCCGCGCTCGAGGCCGCGCTCGCCGATCCCGCGACCTACCAGAAGGACGGCGCCGCGGTCGCGGGGTTGAAGGCCGAGCTGGAGCAGGTCACCGCGGAGGTGGAGCGCCTCTACGCGCGGTGGCAGGAGCTGGAGGGGATGGGGGCGGGCGCGCCGTGAGCCGGCTCCGGCCGGCGCGCCTCACCGCGCGCACTCCCGCACCTCGGGCGAGCGCTCGAGGAACTCCGCGAAGAGCGTCCGCCACGGCTTCCAGTCGTGGCCGCCGCCCGTGCGGAGGACGCGGCCCCGCGGGAGCGCCTCCGCCAGGAGCTCGCTGGCGTCGCGGAGCCGCCGGTCCTCGGTCCCCCAGCCGAGCCAGATCACGGGGCCGGGGAGCCCCTCGACGGCGACCCCCTTCAGCCAGCGCCAGAGCTGCTGCTGGAAGTTGTCCGCGCCGGAGGGCGCCGCCGGCGGCGCCGACCAGCGCTCGAGGCCGCCCGCCTGCCGGATCTCCTCGATCAGCTCCCGATCCCCGAGGTAGGGCGCGAGCGCGAGCACGCCGTCCACCTGGCCCGGCCGCTGCGAGGCGTAGAAGAGGCTCGCGAACCCGCCCATCGACGGGCCGATGAGCCACGTCCTCGCGTAGCCCTTCCGCCGCGCCGGCCCCAGCACGTCGGCCTCGAACCGCGCCGCGAAGGTGCCACTGGTGTGGTAGCCCAGGGTCGCGTCGGCGGCGATCAGGTCGACGGAGAGTCCGCGTTCGCGCGCGAGCGCGACGAACCGCTCCTCGAAGAAGGTCTTCGCCTCGTCGCCCATCCCCGGCAGGAAGACGAAGAGGCACTTCGCCGGCCCCCCCGGCAGCACGTCTGCCCGCGAGGTCATCGGGACCGGCGCGCGGAGCGCGGCGCAGCCGGCGAGCAGCGAGCAGGCGAGGGAGGCGGCGCGCCAGGGAGGGAGCACCGCGAGACGCTAGCACAGGAGGGCTCAGCCCTCCCCGACCAGCACGGGCGTGAGCCCCTGGTCCCCCGCCACGACCGCGTACAGCCACGAGTCCCGCCAGACGCCGTCCTTGTGCACGTTCTCGCGGAGCCGGCCCTCGCGCCGCATCCCGGCCCGCTCCAGCACCCGCGCCGATCGCGCGTTGTCCACGTGGCACGTGGCCCAGATCCGGTGCATCCCCAGCGTCCGGAACCCGAACTCCAGGAGGGCCCGGGCTGCCTCGGTGGCGAGGCCGTGGCCCCACGCGTCGCGGCGGAGCGCGTACCCGAGGTCGGCCACCCGGTCCTCCGGGCTCCGGATCCGGATGCCGCACGCCCCGACCAGCCGCCCCGACGCGCGAAGCACCATCCCGAGCTCGAACGTGCGCCGTGGCGTCTCCCACCGGGTCGGCACGGCGCCGCGGAGGAACGCCTCCGTCTGCTCCGGCGTGTTCGGGCCCCACGGCATGTACCGCGCCACCTCGGGATCCGCGGCCCACTCCTGGACCGCCGGCGCGTCCTCGAGCGCGAGCTCGCGGAGGACGAGGCGCGGGGTGGCGAGGCGGACGTCCGCGAGGCCGGGCCGCATCGCTTCAGCGCCTCCCCCGCGGAGACGCCACCCCCGCCCGCAGGAACGGCCGGAGCTCCGCCCACGTGAAGGTCGCGTCGAAGGCGCCGTCGGCGTGGGAGGCGATCTGGTAGGGCGAGAAGTGCACCCTCGCGCCCTCGGCGGTGAAGCCCCAGTGCCCGCGCTGGAAGGCCTCCTCCTCGAGGAGGCGCGGCATCGCCTCCTTCCCGGCGGCGCGGAACCGCTCCTGGACGAGCACGACGAGCTGCGCGCGCACGGCAGGATCGGCCGCGAACAGCTCCTGCGGTCCGAGGAGGCGGCCCGCCACGAGGTCGAACGTGAAGAGCTCCGTCAGCCGATGCGGGGCCGTGCCCGGGCTCTGGCCGCCCGTCTTCCGCTCGCACGTGACGAACCGAGCGTCCTTCCAGACGGTCGAGGAGAACCGGAAGTACTCGGCGGCATCGGCGTCGGGCTCGCCCGGAGAGAAGCACTCCGCGCGGCGCGGCTCCTCGGCGAAGAGCTCGTTGAAGGCCGCCGCCCCGGGGAGCGCCGTGGCCTGGAGCTCGGGCCAGGAGAGGTCCACCGCCTCGCACCCTTGCCGGCTCACGATGTGGCTCTTGAAGACGAGGATCGCATCCGGGACCGCTCCGACCTCCTGCGCGAGCGCGCCGACGCGCTTCCGGTACAGCGCCCGGAGACACGCGACCTGGCCCGCCCGTGCCGCGGGCGCGCGCGCGCCGGCGACGCACGCCCTCCGCTGCGCGAGCCACTCCTGCTGGGCGCTCCGCTCGGCGTCGCGCTGCGCCTCGTCCTCGGCCAGCCCGACGCGCCACGAGAACAGCACCGCCATCCGGCGATCGAGGCCGGCGAGCTCCCGGACCTGGCAGACGAGCCGTTCGTCCGGCGCCGTCGTCCTCGCGCAGTCCAGCCCCGGCCGCGTGGGGCCGCTGGAGGCTGCTGTCGCTGCGAACGCCACCGCGGAGAAGAGGGCGAGCATGCGAGACCCTCCACCGGTCCGATCCGGACCGGTGCCCCATTCTACCCCCGGCGGCCGAGCGCGCGCGACGGGCCGGCGACGGCGTGCCAGGAGCGTCCGCCCCCGTTGGAGGCGGACCACGCCGGACGGAACCGCGGCCCGCTAGACTCCATCGACCCGCGCCCGAGGGACCCATCCATGCCCGAGTCCGAGCCTCTCCCCGCCTCCGCCCCGTCCCCCGACCCCGCGCCGGAGCACCAGCCCTTCGTCCCCGCCCGCGCGTCGCCGCCGGAGCTCCGGCTCGTGCCGGTGCTGGTCGGCTCCGCGCTCGGGATCCTCTTCGGCGCGAGCTCGATGTACCTCGTGCTCAAGGTCGGCCTCACCGTGTCGGCCTCGGTCCCGGTCGCGGTGCTGTCGATCACGCTGTTCCGCGCCCTCTCCCGGGCGTTCCGGCTCCGCCGCGCGACGATCCTCGAGAACAACATCGTCCAGACCACCGGCAGCGCCGGCGAGGGGATCGCCTTCGGCGCGGGCGTGACCATGCCGGCGATGCTCATCCTCGGCTACGACCTCGACTACCTGCACGTCGCGCTCGTTGCGGTGCTGGGCGGCGTCCTCGGCACGTTCCTCATGATCCCGATCCGCCGCGCGCACATCGTCCGCGAGGCGAAGCGGCTCGCGTATCCGGAGGGCACCGCCTGCGCAGAGGTGCTCATCTCCGGCGAGAAGGGCGGGACCACCGCGCGGACCGTGTTCGCGGGGCTCGGGGCCGGCTCGCTCTTCGCCCTCCTGTCCCAGGCGTTCCGGGTGTTCAAGGACACCGCCGGCGCGACGTTCGGCGGCGTCTACCCCGGCGCGAGCGTCGCGATGGAGGTGAACCCGGCGCTGCTCGGGGTGGGGTACGTCATCGGTACGCGCATCTCGCTCGTCCTCGGCGCGGGCGGGCTGCTCGCGTACCTCGTCCTCATCCCGGCCATCCGCCTGTTCGGCTCCACCGCCGGCGCGCCGGTCTACCCCGGTACGAAGCTCGTCTCCGCGATGACCGCCGGAGAGCTCCGCGACGCGTACGTGCTCTACATCGGCGCCGGGGCGGTGGCCGCGGGCGGGATCATCTCGCTCCTCCGCGCGCTGCCGCTCATCGCCGGCGCGGCGGCCCGCGGCCTCTCGGGCCTGCGC
>JAEYOU010000639.1 GCA_023411405.1 Pseudomonadota bacterium
ACCGAGACCTCGTGACCCTGCAGCTCGAGGATGTCGCGCAGGCTCTCCGCAGAGTCCTCGTTGTCCTCGATGACCAGCACGCGCACGGCGCCGTCCACCGCCTGCGCGGGCCGGTGCGCGGGGGCCGCCGCCTCCGCGGGTGCGGCGAGCGGCAGCCGGACCTCGAACTCGGCACCCTTCCCCCGCCCCTCGCTCGCCGCCGAGATCGTCCCGCCGTGGAGCTCCACGACAGAGCGCGCGATCGCGAGCCCCAGCCCGAGCCCACCCGCGGTCCGGTGGAGGGTGTCCTCGGCCTGCACGAACGGCTGGAAGAGCTGGGCGAGGAGCGCGGCGTCCATGCCCGCGCCGGTGTCGCTCACCCGGAGCACCGCCCGCCCGTCCCGTGCGGCGACCTCCACCGTCACCCGCCCTCCGGGGTCGGTGAACTTGCACGTGTTGTGGAGGAGGTTCGTCGCGACCTGAGCGATCCGGGTCGCGTCGGCGTCGACCCAGACCGGCCCGGCGCGGTCCGCGACCGTGAGCTCGAGGCCCCGCGCCTCGAGCGTCGGGCGCGCGTCCTCCACCGCCCGGCGCACCACGTCGACGAGGTCGAGCCGGCGCTTCTCGATCTGGATCTTCCCGCTGGCGATGCGCGAGACGTCGAGGAGGTCGTCCACCATCCGCGCGAGGTGGCCGGACTGGCGGTCCACGATCTCCCGCGCGCGCCGCGCCTGCGCGCTCTCCGCGGGGGCCCGGGCCAGCACCGCCATGCCGTTGCGGACGGCGGCGAGCGGGTTGCGGAGCTCGTGCGAGAGGACCGCCAGGAACTGGTCCTTGCGCCGGTCCTGCTCCTCGAGCAGCTCCGCCCGGCGCGCCAGCTCCCGCTCCGCCGCGCGGCGCGCGCGGTTGTCGCGGAGGACGAGCACCACTCCGGCGATGCGCCCGTCCACGTCGCGGACCGGCGCGGCGCTCTCGTCGATGGGGACCTCGGTCCCATCGGGCCGGACGAGCAGCACGCGGTCGCTCGGCCCGACGGGCCGGCCCGCCCGGAGCACCGCGCCGACCGGACACGCCATCTGCAGATGCGTCCGCTCGGAGATCCTGCGCAGCACCTCGTCCAGCGGCTTGCCGAGCGCGGAGTCGTCCGCACCGCTGATCTCGCGCGCCGTCTCGTTCAGGACCTCGATCCTCCCTGCCTCGTCGGTCACCACGACGCCGTCGCCGATGCTGGTGAGCGTCGTCTGGAGCCGCTCCTTCTCCTCGTGCAGCCGCGCCGCCGCGAGGCTCCGCTCCAGCAGGCGGCCGCGGAAGGCGCGGATGGCCGCCGCGAGCAGGCCGAGGCTGGCGGCGAGCCCGAGCAGGATCGTGACGAGGCCCATGCGGAGCGCGTCGGCAGAGGCACGCCCGCGCTCGACGAGGCGGGCCTCCTCCTCGGAAGCCAGCTCCTCCACCCGCGCCTCCACCCGCGCCATCAGCTCCTTGCCCCACCCGGCCCGCACGAGCGCCTGCGCGCGCGCGAAGCCGTCCGGCCGGGTCCGGAGCTCGACCTCGCGGTGCAGCACCTCGAGCCGCTGGGCCACGATCGGGCGCAGCGCCCCGAGGCGCTCGTGCTGGGCACGGTCGCCGCCCAGGAGCGCGTCGAGCCGGAGGAGGTGCAGCTCCACCTCGTCCCGGGCCTGTTGATAGGAGCTCCGGTAGAGCTCGTCGCCGGTGAGCAGATAGCTCCGCTGGACGCGCTCGACGTCCTCCACGCTGCCGACGAACGCCTGGAGCTGCTGGAGGATCTCGTGCGAGCGGTGGACCCGGGTCTCGGCCTCCACGACCCGGCGCAGGTCGATCACCGCCACGGCGGCGTTCACGATGAGCGCGAGCGCGGCGAGCGCCGACAGCGCGATGGCCGCCCGCTGGCCGCGCAGCTTCAGGAAGTCGATGGGATCCCGCTGCTGCATGCGCGTACCTGCTTCGGGGGAGCGCAGGATCTTACGCGCATGGAGCCTTCATGGTGGGGGCTCACGCGGGGGCGACCAACGGTGAAGGGCGGCCCGAGCGGGGTGCTGCGTTCGGGGAGCGGCCCTGCGGAGCGCGATGTACAACGCTGCCCGCATGCGGGTGATCGTCGCGCCAGACTCGTTCAAGGGGAGCCTCGCCGCGCCGGAGGTGGCGCGCGCGATCACACGAGGCGTTCGCGCGGTGTTCCCGGACGCGGACGTCGTCGCGCTCCCGGTCGCCGACGGCGGCGAGGGGACGGTCGACGCCCTCGTCTCCGCCACCGGAGGGCGCACGGAGACACGCACGGTGAACGGACCGCGCGGGGAGCCGGTCACGGCCCGCTGGGGCGTGCTCGGGGACGGCGTCACCGCGATCGTCGAGACCGCCGCGGCGTCCGGCCTGACGCTCCTCCCTCCGGACCGGCGCGACCCGCGCTTCACCACGACGTTCGGCACCGGCGAGCTCCTCCGCGCCGCGCTCGACGCGGGGCTGCGCTCCATCGTCGTGGGGCTCGGCGGGAGCGCCACCAACGACGGCGGCGCGGGGCTCCTGCGCGCGCTCGGCGTCCGCTTCCTCGACTCCGACGGGCAGGACGTTCCCCCCGCAGGTGGCGAACTCCACCGCGTCAGCCTGATTGACGCCAGCGGCCTCGACCCCCGCTGGCGCGAAGTCGAAGTCGTCATCGCCTCGGACGTGGAC
>JAEYOU010000683.1 GCA_023411405.1 Pseudomonadota bacterium
TCCCGGAGCTCCTCGACGCCCGGGCGGCCACCTCCTTCGCGATCGCGGTCGAGCTCCTCGGGCTGGGCCTCGAGGACCTGGGCCTCGACGAGCTGCGCGAGCTCGCCGGCTCGAGCCGCGCGCGGCCGGCGGCCCCCCACGTCGCGCAGCTCGCGACCTTCGCCGGGGAGGCGGAGCTGCCGTTCCGCATGGCGCGCGACCACCTGGGGACGAGCCGGCGGGCGCTGCGGTGGGGTCACCCCGAGCCGCACCGCGCGATCGTGGAGGCCGCGGCGAGCGCCGCTCGCGTGGAGCCGGCCCTCGCGCTCGCCGTGATGCGCCGCGAGTCGAACTTCCGCCGCGTCGTCCGGAGCAACGCCGGGGCCGAAGGGCTGCTCCAGCTCCGGCCCGCGACCGCCGAGCGGATGGCCGCGATCCTCGGGCTGCCGCCCGGAGCGTCGACCCGGCTCGGCGAGCCCGCCGTGAACCTCCCGCTCGGCATCCAGTACCTCGGGCTCCTCTTCACCCGGTTCCAGGAGCCCGCGGCCGCGCTCGCCGGCTACAACGCCGGCCCGGGCGCCGCCGCCGCGTGGGCGCGGGCGCGGCGAGGCATGCCGCTCGACGAGTGGGTCGAGTGCATCCCGTTCCGGGAGACGCGCCACTACGTCAAGATCGTGCTCTCGGACTGGGACGTGTACCGCGAGCTCTCGGGCGCGCCCCCGGCGCCCGTCGATCCGGCGCGGCCCATGCCCGCCCCGCTCCCCGGCGTCGCGTTCTGAGAGGCCGCGTCGAGCGCGGGCAGCGCCCCCGCGTCACGCCTCCTCCGCCTGCGTCGCCTGGAGGATCGCGTCGCCCATCCTCCGCAGCACGGACGGGGTGACCCCGTGGAAGGCGCGCAGCGCCTCCTGGGTCCGGGGTCGCGCCCGGGCGAGCTCGAGCAACGTCTGATCACCCAGCACCTTGAACGGCGGGCGATCCGACGCGCGCGCGCGCTCCTCCCGGGCGAGGTAGAGCGCCCGCAGCACCCGGGCGCCGGCGGCGTCCAGCTCCCGCGCGCCCTTGATGCGCCGCCAGCCCTCGGGGTCGAAGACGCGCTCCCGCGGCTCCGCCGCCGCGATCCGGGCGAACTCCTCACGCGCGGACGCGAGGAGCCCGCGCGCCTCGAGCTCGGCCGCGAGCCGCGCGTGGAGCGGGAGCAGGAAGTGGGTGTCCAGGGCGGCGTAGGCGAGCTGCTCCTGGGTGAGCGGCCGACGCCCCCAGTCCGACCGCTGGAACCCCTTCGAGAGCTTCACCCCGAAGTGCGCCTGCACCACGGCCGAGAGCCCGAGGCCGGCGTGTCCGAGCCTCCGCGACGCCGCCATCGTGTCGAACAGCCGGGGGAACCGCCACCCGTACTCGCGACGGAGGCACCGCACGTCGTAGTCGGCGCCGTGGAGCACCACCTCGCGTCCGTCGCAGAACACCTCGGCCAGCGGCGCGACGTCGACGGCGAACGGGTCCACGACCCAGTCGGCCGTGGGGCTCGAGACCTGGAGCAGGCACACCCGCTCCCGGTAGACATGGAAGCTGTTCGACTCCGTGTCCAGGGCCACGACCCGCTCGCCGCGGAGGCGCTCGAGGAGGCGCGTCAGCGACTCGGGGTCCGCGACCAGGGCTGGCGGTGACACGGACTGCACGGCCGGATTGTAGCGCAGGACGGCCGGAGTGCCGCCCGGGAGGGGCGCCCGCCCTCCCCTGCGCGTTCCCGTCGCGGCGCGAGTCGCCCGGTGTGGGAGAGGACGCGCCCTTGCCGCTTGTCCGAGCCTCGGCACGGGCGGTACGCTCCCGGCGATGAAGGAGAGCGCCCGACCATCGCCCCTCAACGCCGCGCTGCGGGTGAAGGACATGGCGGTAGACCTCGCCGGCGACCTCGCCGACGGCTACCGGAAGTCCACCCGCTACGCGCGGCTGCGCGGGGCCGTCGTGGCGAGCTGGGTGCTCGTGTCGGTGCTGCTCATGTGGATCGCCTGTCCCTCCGGCGATCCGTCCAACTCGCTCGGCGCCAAGGCGGTGCTCTCGGAGGGGCTCCTGGGCGAGAAGAGCGTGCTGGTCTGGAACGACTCCGACGAGATGTGGAACGACGTCACCGTCACCCTCGACGGCAAGTGGGAGTGGAAGACCTCGCAGGTCCGCCCCGGGGAGAAGCAGAGCCTCCGCCCCGACCACTTCAAGCACTACGACGTCGCCGCGCCGTCCGACCTGTCGCCTCGCAGCCTCGCCATCGAGTGCCGCCAGGGCTCCGCGACCCTCTCGCTCGTCGCTCCGGGTGGACCATGAGACCCCGCATCCTGCTCGTGGACGACGACGCGGAGATCTGCCAGTTCCTCCAGGTCCTGCTGGAGCTGGAGGGGTTCGAGACCCGCGTCGCCAAGACGGCGGAGCAGGCCCTGGCCGCGCTCGACGAGGGCGCGCGGGCGGTCCTCCTCGACATCGCCATGCCGGAGGTGGACGGGCTCGAGCTGTGCCGGCGCATGCGCGCCGCCGGCTTCGCCGGTCCGATCCTGATCGTGTCCGCTCGGCCCGGCGCCGACCTCCCGCGCAAGGCGAGCGAGGCGGGCGCGAGCGGCTTCGTCCGCAAGCCGTTCGACAACGCGGAGCTCGTCTCGCGGCTCAAGACCCTGCTGTAGGCACCCCGCCGTCCCCCTCCCCGCCGCGCGGCGGCAGATCGTCCTGCGCGCGCTCCGCGGCCCGCTCCCGGCGCCGCCGCGCCCCCTCTCGCGCGGCGCGGAGCCGCTCCTCCAGCTTCCTGCGGCGCTCCCGGCTCGCCTCCCAGTCCGCGCGCATGCGCTCCCGCGCCTGCTCCGCGGTGATCCGCTCCCCTCGGAGCTTCGCGACGTGGACCTCCAGGGCCACGAACACCTCGTGCAGCCGCCGCCGCCGAAGGTCCGCGAGGTGGAGCACCTGCGCGGGCGGCGCC
>JAEYOU010000702.1 GCA_023411405.1 Pseudomonadota bacterium
GTCGAGCCGCTGGGCCGCGATCAGGTCCGCCGCCCCGCGCGGGCCGCCGGCGCCCACCGCGTGCGACCGCAGGGCCTCGTCCACGAGCGCCGCGAGCCAGGAGTTGTCCGGGAAGGGCTTCGCCACCGGTGTTCGTCCGGGCGCCGGCCCCACGGCCGGCCCCACGTCGAGTGTAGCGTGGATCACCCGGGCGCTGGGGTACCAGGCAGGTGAGCGGGCGAGTGAAAGGCTCGGCTGGGGAGAGAACGCCGCACACAAGAAGAGACGCCGGCCCCTCTCGGAGCCGGCGTCCGACTCGAGCCCCGTCTCCGGGGCGAAGGCCTACTTCCTGGACCGCTTCTTCTCTTCCTTCTCCTCGGGCTCGTCCGCGACCGGGGCGGGGACCGGCACCGGCCCGCGGCGGATGCCGAACTTCTCGTAGATCTTGCCCTCGACCTGCTGAAGGATCTCGGGGTGCTCGCGGAAGAACGCCTTGGCCTGCTCGCGGCCCTGGCCGATCCGCTCGCCCTCGAAGCTGAACCAGGTGCCGCTCTTCTCGACGATGCTCTCGTTCGAGGCGAGATCGAGCACGTCGCCTTCGCGGCTGATCCCCTGGCCGTACATGATGTCGAACTCCACCTCCTTGAAGGGCGGAGCGACCTTGTTCTTCACCACCTTCACGCGGGTGCGGTTGCCGATCACCTGCTCGCCGTCCTTGATCGCCCCGATGCGGCGGATGTCGAGCCGCTGCGTGGCGTAGAACTTGAGCGCGTTGCCGCCGGTGGTGGTCTCGGGGTTCCCGAACATCACGCCGATCTTCATCCGGATCTGGTTGATGAAGACGACGATGGTGGACGACTTGGAGATGGTGCCGGTGAGCTTGCGGAGCGCCTGGCTCATGAGCCGCGCCTGCACGCCCATGTGCGCGTCGCCCATCTCGCCCTCGAGCTCGGCCTTCGGGACGAGGGCGGCGACCGAGTCGATGACGAGCACGTCGATCGCGCCGGAGCGGACCAGGGTCTCGGCGATCTCCAGCGCCTGCTCGCCGGTGTCGGGCTGCGAGATGAGCAGGTCGTCGGTGCGGACGCCGAGCTTGCGGGCGTAGGTGACGTCGAGGGCGTGCTCGGCGTCGACGAAGGCGGCGATGCCGCCCTTCTTCTGCGCCTCGGCGATCGCGTGGAGGGCGAGCGTCGTCTTGCCCGAGGACTCCGGCCCGTAGATCTCGATGATGCGGCCTCGGGGGAAGCCGCCCACGCCGAGCGCGATGTCGAGCGACACCGATCCGGACGAGACCGCCTGGACGTCCTTCACCAGCGCCTCCTCGTTGCCGAGGCGCATGATCGAGCCCTTGCCGAAGGCCTTCTCGATGGACGAGACGGCCAGGTCGATCGCCTTTTCCTTCTCCGGTCCCACGGGCATCGGTTCTCTCCGTTCCCTCGCGCGGTTGCCTGGGTGGACTACCAGGCCTCCCTGACAGCGAGCGGGCGCGCACCTGAACGGATGGATACTGGACGGACGGCCCACCGTCAAGGAAACCCGGTGGAAGCTCCGATAAGGCGTCGGGCCTCGGGCTTCAGGCCTCAGGCGCTCGCGCCCCCGCCGCCCACGAGGAACCCCGACGGATCGAGGCCGATCCTCCGCACCGCCGACTCCCAGCGCTGCTCGAGGGGCACCTCGAACACGAGGTCCTGATGCAGCGCCATCGGCACCCACGCGCCGGCCGCGACCTCGCGCTCGAGCTGGAGCGGCGCCCACCCGGCGTAGCCGAGGAGCAGCGTGAACGGGCCGGGACGCTCCGCCCGCACGAGCGCCTCGAGCAGCTCGCGCGAGCCGCCGAGCGCCACACCGGCCCCGACGGCCACGGCGCCCTCCTCCGGCGCCTGCGGGCCCGGCTGAAAGAGGATCCAGAGCCGCTCCGGCTGCACGGGCCCGCCGACGAGCACCGGCGCTGCCGCCCGCCCGCGCGCCTCGGCGGCCGAGAGCAGGTTCGCGTCGAGCCCGTCGAGCACGTCGGCGACGGTGATCGGGCCCGGGCGGTTCACCACGAACCCGAGTGCGCCCTCCGGGTGGTGCTCCGCCATCAGGACGAGCGAGCCGGCGAAGTTGGGGTCGGCGAGGGACGGCGACGCGACCAGGAAGCCGGGCGCGAGCGCGGTGGCGGAGGACGTGGGCGTGAGGAGCTCTTCCCGGGACACCCCCCGAGCTTTGCGCGAGGAGGCGCCGAGCGCAAGCCAAGGGACCTGGGCAGATGTGGGGAGGCGCCGCAGCCCCGGGTGGACTTCAGGTCCCGGGAGGCGCCGCGGACTTCCAGCCCCCGTCGGAGAACAGCTCGTCCACCGCCGCGCGAACCGCCTTCGCCTTGCGCGGATCGACGCTCTTCGCGACGCGCTTCGTCCAGAGGACCTCGCCGGTCTCGGGATCGACCATCACGGCGTCGAGCACGAGGCGGTCGCCGTCGAAGAAGCCGCGTCGCTCCACCTCCAGCGGCTCGGGCGGCGCGAGCGGGAGGGTCTCCGGGGCGGGCCGCTCCGGCCGAGCGTCGGCCTGCGCGTCCTCGGGCGTGGGCGGAGCATCCTCGGCAGCCGCGGCCTCGTCTCCGGGTGCGTCCGCGTAGGGCGGGGGCGCCGCGTCCGGCGAGAGCGGGAGCGGCTCGAGCGCGAGCGGCACCCACCAACCGATCCCGAGGTCGACGTGGACGTCGGGCCCGTGGTGTCCCCGGGGGACCCGGCGCCCGAAGGACGGGGCCGGAGCGCCGGGGCCGCGCGGGACCCGCGGCCCCGGGGCGCGCGGGAGGGTCGTGAAC
>JAEYOU010000106.1 GCA_023411405.1 Pseudomonadota bacterium
CGCGCCGCAGCTCGCCGGTGGACTCCTTCATCATCGAGGCGAGGTCCGGCCGGTCGGCGACGGCCCGCAGCGCGTCGCGCACGAGCTCCTCGACGCGGTACGACGAGACCTGAAGGCCGAAGTACTCGGTCGCGACGTCCTCGAGGGCGTGGGCCTCGTCGAACACGACGACGTCGTGGTCGGGCAGGATCTCGACGCCGGCGCGCGACGTTCGCATCGCGAGGTCGGCGAAGAAGAGGTGGTGGTTCACGAGGAGCACGTCCGCCGCCGCGGCCGCGGCGCGGGCGCGGGTGACGAAGCACTCCTCGTACGCCCTGCACTCGCGGCCGAGGCAGTTCTCGCTCGTGGCCGAGAGGTCGCGCCAGGTCTGGAACTGGTCGGGGAGATCGAGCTCGCTCCGGTCGCCCGTCCGGGTCCGCCCCGCCCACTCCTTGATGCGCGGCCACAGCGCCGCCTCCTCGCGGACGGCGAACGTGGGGGCGCGCTCGAACTCGGCGCCGCGCTCGAGGCAGAAGTAGTTCGACCGTCCCTTGAGGTAGGCCGCCTCGAAGTCGAGGCCGCAGAGCGCGCGGAGCATCGGGATGTCCTTCTCCCAGATCTGCTCCTGGAGGGTCTTGGTGGCGGTGGAGACGATCACCCGGCGGCCGGAGAGGATCGCGGGGACGAGGTAGGCGAGCGTCTTGCCCGTGCCGGTCCCGGCCTCGGCGACGAGGTAGCTCCGCCGCTCGATCGCGCGCTCCACGGACTCGGCCATGGCGAGCTGGTCGGCCCGGTACTCGAAGCCGGGCAAGGCCTGGGCGAGCCGACCGCCCGGGCCGAGCACGCCGGCGACGTTGGGGCGCTCCGCGGTGGCGCTCAGGACCGGGCCCCCAGCAGCTGCACGACGAGCTGGTAGACGGCCCACGCCGTGGCGCCGCCGGCGGCGAGGGCGAGCGCGACCCGCAGCCGGCGGGTGCCCTTCGCCATCGCGGGAGGGGTGCGCGGGGCGGCCGCGAGCGCGTAGGCGGTGGCCTTCTTGACGACCTCCCCGCGCATGAGGAGCGCCATCGCGTCGTCCGGCCGCTCGTCGAGCACGGCCTTGTACCGCCCGCCCGCGACCGGGAGCGCCTCGAGCGACTGGAACCGCGCGAGGTACCGCCGGTGCGCCGCCTCGTCGGACCAGGCCGCGAGCACCTCGGCCCACGCCGCCTCCTCGGAGGGCGGGGCGGCGGGCGGCGGCGGCGCGGGATCGGGGTGAGGCTCCGTGGACATCGGGCGGCAGTCTACCCGAACCCGGACCGCCGGGCAGCGCGGCGGGTCAGGACAGGATGCCCTCGCGGATGGGGATCGGCGTGAAGGTGACGGCGAAGAGCACCAGCGAGGCGATCGCGAGGACGCGGCGGCCGGGCGTGAGCGGCTCCTCGACCACCGCCGGCGGATGGCCGTACCCCACCACGAACCGGGTCACGAGCCACCAGAACATCCACGTGACCGAGACCAGCAGGCCCAGGGCGAGCAGGGTGAAGGACACCGCGCGGGAGATCCGCCGCGCGCGCGCGCGCCCGAGGAGCGCATAGATCACGTGACCGCCGTCGAGCTGGCCCATCGGGAAGAGGTTGAGCGCGGTCACGAGCATGCCGAACCAGGCGGCGTGAGCGACCGGGTGGACGACGAGGTCGGCGCCCGCGGGCAGGTCGGGGTGCGTGAGCGCGCGGGCGGCCAGGGTGACGAGGCTCTCGCCGTACACGAAGACCTGCTCGCCCCCTCCGCCCGGCACCGCGTCGAGGAGGCCCAGCCACCCGAGCAGCCACCGGAGCGGCGACTCGGTCGTGACCGTCACCGGCGCGGTCATCACGGTCGAGTGGGCGTACCCCCAGAGGAGCAGCGGGACGGCGACGAGGAACCCGGCGATCGGTCCGGCCGCGCCGATGTCGAGCACCGCGCGGAGCGTCGGCATGCGGGAGCGGATTCGGATGACCGCGCCGAAGGTGCCGACGCCGATGAGCGGCGCAGGGATGAAGAACGGCAACGTGGCGTCGACCCCGTACCGGCGCGCGAGGACGTAGTGGCCCATCTCGTGGGCGAAGAGGATGCCGAGGAGCGCGGCCGCGAATGGGAGGCCGGCGCGGGCGATCGTGAACAGCGCCTCGGGGAGGCCGAGGCCGGCGACGTGGGGGCCGACCATGCTCCAACCGCTCACGAGGGTGGTCCCGGCGGTCGCCAGGAACAGCACCACGTTGAGGGTCGGGAACCGGGTGCGCGCAGGCGCCGGCGCGCCCCCGAGGACGTCTTCCATGGTGGTAGGGTAACGGGTCTGGGGCCGCAGGGCATGGCGGAGGTGGCCGTGGAGAAGGGCGCGAAGCTCGGCGAGGGGCGCACCGCCGAGGTGTTCGAGTGGGGCGAGGGCAAGGTCCTGAAGCTCTTCCGGACCCGGTGCCCCCGCGAGTGGGCGCGCCACGAGGCGGAGGTGACGCGCGCCGTGCACGCCGCCGGCCTGCCGGTGCCGGCGGTGGGCTACGTCGTCGAGGTGGAGGGCCGGCCCGGGATCGTCTGCGAGCGGGTGGACGGACGCTCCCTGCGGGACCAGCTCGTCGCGGCGCCCTGGCACGCGGGCTGGGGCGGCCGGGTCCTCGCGCAGCTCCACAAGGACCTGCACGCCTGCGCCGCACCGGCGCGGCTCCCGGGCGTGCGGGAGAAGATCGCCAACGCGGTCGCCGAGGTGCGCCGGACGCTCGAGGACGACGGCGCCCGGGTGCTCGCCGGGCTCCTCGCGCTCCCCGACGGCAGCGCGGTCTGCCACTACGACTTCCACCCCGACAACGTGCTGGGCGAGGGCGACCACCTGCGCGTCATCGACTGGAGCAACGCCTGCTCCGGCCCGCCCGCGGCCGACGTCGCGCGCACGCTCCTCCTCCTGCGCTCGCCGTACCTCCCCGACGACTTCCCCGCCGCGCTGCGCCCGGTCGTCGGCGGCCTCAAGCACTGGGTCGCCGCCGCGTACGCGTCCGAGTACCGGCGCCTCACCGGCATCCGTCAGGCCGAGATCGACGCCTGGCTCCCGGCGCTCGCCGCGGCGCGGCTCGCGGAGGAGGTCCCGGGGGAGCGGGAGTGGCTGATGGGGCTGTTGCGAAGCACTCCGTGAGCTCCCGCCCGGCCTTCGACAGGCTCAGGCCGAGCGGACTTCATCATCCGCTCGCGCTGACCCTTCGACAGGCTCAGGGGAAGCACGAGCGGCGATCGGTCACCCCGCCGGCGCGTCCACCGGCGCCTGCGCCGGCGTGAGCGCCCCGCCGCCCAGCTCCTCCGGCGTGAGCTCGCGCACCCCGACGTTCGGGTCGATGAAGAGGAAGAACAGCTCCTTCTCCGGCGTGCGGTCCGCGCCCATCGTGATGTCGCCCGTCGCGCCGGCGAAGCCGCGGACGCCGGCGAGGGCGGCCCGGAGCTCCTCGCGCGTCTGGGCCCTCCTCGGCCCCATCCGCTCGCGGATCATCTTCGCGGCGTCGTGCGCGCTCGCCTCGAGGATGGTCGGGGTCTGGCCCGGGTACTTCCTCTGGAAGGCCTCCAGGAACGCCTTCGTGGCCGGGCGGCGCGAGGCGGCGAAAAAGCCGTCCACGAACACCCCGCAGCGGGTGTGCCGGCCGGGCGCGCCGGGGGAGGTGTCGAAGAGCGTCGGATCGCCGCCCCAGCCGTTCCCGCCGAGGAGCTGCACCGGCGCGAGGTCCGGCTGGCCGGTCGCCTTGGCGATCTTGCGGACCTCCTCCGGCAGGCAGGTCTGGGTGACGACGTCCTCGACCGCCAGGGCGGGCGTGATGAGCTTCAGGTTCTTCGGGAAGTCGGGGATGAAGACGGCGTCGAAGTCGGTCACCGGCGGCAGCCGATCGCGGATCCGCTCGAGCGCCTTCCGGCGCCGGAAGGGGTCCTTCACCTTGAGCCCGACCTCGCGCGCCTGCTCGAGGTAGTCGGTCCGCTCGTCGAGGTAGAGCTTGCCGACCATGTTCTTCACGATCGGGGTGAACGTGGTCCGGTCGGCCGCGTAGCTCTCGGCGCCCCGGATCTCGCCGCCCTGCGCCTCGACCTCGTCCCAGAAGGCGTTCGCGAGCTCGGTGCCGTAGCTCATCGACGGGTAGAGGATCGCGAACCGCTTCATCCCGCGCCTGCCCATGGCGTAGGAGACGAGCGCCTTCGCCTGCGCCCGGGCGGTGAGCATGTTCTGGAAGACGTGGGGCCCGGCGGCGGTGAGCCCCTCCTGCTTCGAGAGCGCGACGAAGGAGATCCCGAGCTCCTCGGCGGCGGCGGCGGCGCGCTCAGCCTCGGCGTTGGTGACGCCGCCGATCACCGCGATCGCGCCCTCCTCGAGCACGAGCGACTCCATCGCCAGCGCCGCGCCGTCCGGCTCCCCCTTCGTGTCGCGGATCGCGAGGCGGATCCCGGAGCCCTCGCCGAGCGCGAGCCCGACGCCCTGCAGGATCGCCTCGCCCCAGCGCTTGTAGGCGCCGGAGAGCGGCACCGCGACGCCGAGCACGTTCGGCTTCACGAAGGTGAGCCGCGCGACGCGATCGACGATCGCCCGCGCGTCCTGCGCGTAGGGGCCCTCCGGCCAGCGGAGGAACACCTCGCGCGCCAGCTCCTGGGCCCGCGCGTACTCGCGGAGGTGCAGGTGGATGCGCGCCGCCTTCATGGTGAGCGCCTCCTGCACGGGCGCGTCCCTCGGCAGGGTCTCGCGGAGGCGGGCGACGTCCGCGAAGGTGAGCAGGTCGACGAGCTCCGCCGCGCGCGCCACCGCGGCCTTCCTCGCGTCGCCGGAGGAGAGGGCCGCGACCTCGGCCTGCCAGCGGACCGCCTCGAGGGTCGCGCCGGCGGCCTCGGCGGCGGCGGAGGCGCGCCGGGCGGCCTCGGGCCGCGCCTCGGCGGGCATCTGCGCGTAGAGCGAGTCGAGCGTGGCGAGGCCGTCCTTCACCCGATCGCTCTCGAGCTGCGCGAGCGCGAGCAGGTACTTGGCGTCGAGGGACCTCGGGTAGAGCGGGTGCTCGCCGAGCAGGGTGGAGAGGACCTGGACGGCGCGGTCCGGACGGCCCGCCACCCGGAACTTCTCCCCCGCCTCGTGCAGCGCCTGGGCCGCGGGGGCGGTGCTCCGGTACTTCGCGGCGAAGGCCGCGAGCGCCTCCGCGGCCTGCTCCGGCGGGAGCCCGGCGACGTCGCGGCGCACGGTGGCGAGCTCCGCCAGGCCTTGCTCGTCGGCTTGCGCGGGCGAGAGCTCCTGCCCGTTCACGATGATGGCCCGGTTCGGGCAGGCGGCGAGGGCCGCGGCGAGGAGGAGGACGGAGAGCTTGCGGACGGCGCTGGGCATGGGCGTTCCCGATCTACAGCGGAAACGCGGGGGGCGAAAGGCGATTCCCGGGCTCGGCGAGGTCACTTCTGGAGAAGGTCGCCGACCTTCTGCCAGAACGTCCGCGCCTGGGGGCTCGTGTCCTCGCCGGAGAGCGCCGCGAACCGCTCGAGCAGCTCCTTCTGCTCGCGGGTCAGGTGGGTGGGCGTCTCCACGAGGACGCGTACGTGCTGGTCGCCGCGGCCGCCGCCCTGGAGGGACGGCACGCCCTTGCCCTTGAGCTGGAACATCTTGCCCGCCTGCGTGCCGGGCGGGATGCGGAGCTTCGCGGGCCCGTCGAGCGTCGGCACGTCGATGGTCGCTCCGAGCGCAGCCTGGGTCATCGAGAGCGGGAGCTCGCAGAGGATCTCCGTCCCCTCGCGCGTGAAGATCGGGTGGTCCCGGACCTGGACGACGACGTACAGATCGCCCGGCTGGCCGCCCACGACGGGGGCCGCTTCACCCTCGCCCGTGAGCCGCACGCGCGTGCCCGTGTCGACGCCGGGCGGGATCTTGACCTCGACGCCGGCCTGCTCGCGGATCGCCCCCTGGCCCTGGCAGCTCGTGCACCGATCGACGATCACGCGCCCGGAGCCGCCGCACTGGTTGCAGGTCCGCGCGATCGAGAAGAAGCCCTGCGTGAGCCGGATCTCGCCCGTCCCGCCGCAGGTCGGGCAGGCGCGCGGGCCCGTGCCCGGCTTCGCGCCGCTCCCGTGGCAGGTGGCGCAGGCCTTGTGCCGCGGGATGGTCACCCGCACGGTGGTCCCGAACGCCGCCTCCTCGAAGCCGATCTCCACGTGCACGCGGAGGTCGCCGCCGCGGGTACGCGGCCGGCCGCGCGCCCGCCCGCCGCCGAACATCTCGCCGAAGATGTCCCCGAAGATGTCGTTGATGTTGCCGGCGCCGCCGAAGGGGAACCCCTCGGCCCCGCCCCCGAACCCGCCGCCGTTCATGTGCCCGAACCGGTCGTACCGGGCGCGCTTCTCGGGGTCGGAGAGGACCTGATACGCCTCCGAGGCCTCCTTGAACTTCTCCTCGGCCTCCTTCGAGCCCTGGTTCTTGTCGGGGTGGTACTGGTGGGCGAGCTTGCGATAGGCCGACTTCAGGGCCTGCTCGTCTGCGTCGCGGGAGACCCCGAGCACGTCGTAGTAATCGCGCTTTTCCACCGGCTATCCGAGGGCTTGGGAGAGAGCCGCCCCGCTGGCCCGGGCAAGATAACGCACGCGGGTGCGTTGGCAAATCCGCTCGGCTCCCCGGGAGCAGACGCCGCCCCCGCTCACCCTGAGCCTGTCGAAGGGCCGCTCACCCTGAGCCTGGCGAAGGGCCGCTCAACCTGAGCCTGTCGAAGCCGCTCACCCTGAGCCTTCGAAGGGCCGCTCACCCTGAGCCTGGCGAAGGGCTCACCCGCCCTGCTGTGCGTAGATCGCGTCCGCGATCCGGTAGGCGGACCCCTCGAGGCGGGCGAGCGCGTCCTTGATCGCCGGGACGTCGTTGCCCGAGAGGATCGCCTTCAGCGCGTCGAGGTCGGCGCGGATCTCCGCGAGGTCCTCGGGCTTCAGGGCCGACGCGTACTCCTCGAGGCTCTTCTCGGTCGTGTAGATGAGCCCCTCGGCGTTGTTCTTGAGATCGGCGAGCTCCTTCTTCTCCTTGTCGTCGGACTTGTGGGCCTCGGCGTCCTTCACCATCCGTTGGATCTCCTCCTCGGAGAGGCCGGAGGAGGCGGTGATCCGGATCTGCTGCACCTTGCCGGTGCCGAGGTCCTTCGCGGACACGTGGACGATGCCGTTCGCGTCGATGTCGAAGGTGACCTCGATCTGCGGGACGCCGCGCGGCGCGGGCGGGATGCCGACGAGCTCGAACCGGCCGAGCGTCTTGTTGTCGGCGGCCATCTCGCGCTCGCCCTGGAGGACGTGGACGGAGACGAGGGGCTGATTGTCCACGGCGGTCGAGAAGACCTGCGACTTCTTGCAGGGGACGGTGGTGTTCTTCTCCAGGATCTTCGTGAACACGCCGCCCGCGGTCTCGACGCCGAGCGAGAGCGGGGTCACGTCGAGGAGGAGGACGTTCTTCACCTCGCCCTTGAGCACGCCGCCCTGGATGGCGGCGCCCACGGCCACCACCTCGTCCGGGTTCACGCCCTTGTGCGGCTCCCTGCCGAAGAAGCGCTTCACGACCTCCTGCACCTTGGGCATCCGGGTCATGCCGCCGACGAGGATGACGGTGTCGAGCTGGGAGGCGGTGAGCCCCGCGTCCTTGAGCGCGATCTTGCAGGGGTTGATGGTCTTCTCGACGAGGTCGCCGCAGAGCTCCTCGAGCGTCGCGCGGTCGATGGACTCGGCGAGGTGCTTCGGGCCGCTGGCGTCGGCGGTGATGAACGGGAGGTTCACCTCCGTCTCGCCCGCGCTCGAGAGCTCGTGCTTGGCGCGCTCCGCGGCCTCCTTGAGCCGCTGCAGCGCCATCCGGTCGCGCTTCAGGTCGATCCCGGTCTGCTCCAGGAACCGCTTCGCGAGCCAGTCGATGAGCCGCTGGTCGAAGTCCTCGCCGCCGAGGAAGGTGTCGCCGTTCGTCGCCTTCACCTCGAACACGCCCTGGTTGAGCTCCAGGATCGTGATGTCGAACGTGCCGCCGCCGAGGTCGTAGACGGCGACCTTCTCCGAGGCCCCCGCCTTCTGCTTGTCGATGCCGTACGCGAGCGCGGCCGCGGTGGGCTCGTTGATGATCCGCAGGACGTTGAGGCCGGCGATCCGGCCGGCGTCCTTGGTGGCCTGGCGCTGGGCGTCGTTGAAGTAGGCCGGGCAGGTGACGATCGCCTCGGTGACGGGCTCGCCGAGGTAGTCCTCGGCCGTCTGCTTCATCTTCCCCAGGATCATGGCGGAGAGCTCGGCCGGCGAGTACCGCTTCCCGCCCGTCTCCACCCACGCGTCGCCGTTGTCGGCGGGGACGATCCGGTACGGCACGAGGCCCACGGACCGCTTCACCTCGGGGTCCTCGAGCTTGCGCCCGATGAGCCGCTTCACCACGTAGATCGTGGACTCGGGGTTTGTGATCGCCTGCCGCTTCGCGATCTGGCCGACGAGCCGCTCTCCGCCCTCGGTGAACGCCACCATGGACGGCGTCGTGCGCGAGCCCTCGCTGTTCGGGATGACGACGGCCTCGCCGCCCTCCATCACCGAGACGCAGCTGTTCGTCGTCCCGAGATCGATGCCGATGACCTTGCTCATCGAGTCCCCCCGTCGGAGCCGTCCCCGCCCGCGCCGCCCGCCTCCGGCGGCTTCGCCACGCCGACCATGGCCGGCCGCGCGAGCCGGTCGTTCAGGAGGAAGCCGCGGGCGTGCTCCAGCACCACCGTGCCGGGCGCGGCCTCCGCCGTCGAGACCTGAAGGAGGGCCTCGTGCTTCGCCGGGTCGAACGGCTGCCCGAGCGCGCTGAAGCTCGTCACCCCGTGCTTCGCGAGCGCGGCCTCGAAGCTCGCGCGCACCATCTTCACGCCCTTCACGAACGGATCGTCGTCCCTGCGCGCCGCGTCGTCGGCCCCCGCGGTGACCGCCGCGAGGGCGCGGTCGAGGTTGTCCACCACGGGGAAGAGGTCCTTGAGGAGCTTCTCGTTCCCGTACTTCAGGACCTCGTCGCGCTCCTTCTGCGCGCGCTTGCGGTAGTTCTCGAGCTCGGCCGCGGCGCGGAGGTAGCGGTCGTGGGCGTCCTTGAGCCGCTCCATCGTCTCGCGCGACTTCTCCTGCGAGAGCTCGAGCTGCGCGGCGAGGCTCCGCTCCCGCTCGCTCGCGCCGTCGTCGGCCGGCGCGGCGGCGCCGGCCTCGACCGCCACCTCCGCGCCCTCCTCGGGGGCGGCGCCGCCCCGGTGGCGCTCGACGGAGCGGAGCGCCTCCTCGACGGCGTCGGCGGGGATGTCGGCGTGGAAGGACCCCTTGGTCGGGCTGTCGGCCATGTCGAGTGGGGCGGTCGCGGTTGGGGACGGACGTTGCTCAGACGTGGATCGAGCGCCCGAACCATCATCGCACACGGGCGAAGACCCGAACAAGTCGGAGGACATCCGCGCCGCCGGCGCTCCCACCTCGGCGCCGCGGCGCGGTGGAGGGCGGCGCCGCGCCCTGAGCTCTCGTCGCCTACTCGCCGAGCGCGGCGAGGGCGCGGGAGATCTGGCGGGCGGTGAGATCCACGAGAGGGATCACCCGCGCGTAGTTCATCCGCGTCGGACCTACCACCGCGAGCGAGCCCAGCACCCGGCCCTGGAGCCCGTAAGGCGCCGCCACGACGGACACGTCCGGCACCGCCGCGAACTCGCTCTCGGCGCCGATGAAGATCTGGACCTCCTCGGCGGTGAGCACGCGGTCGAGGACCCGCAGGATCCGGTCCTTCTCGGCGAACGCCCGGAGCAGCGCGCGCGCCTTCCGCACGTCGGTGAACTCGGGCGCGTCGAGGAAGCTCTCCTCGCCGTCCACGAGCACCTTCTCCGCCTGCGCGGCCGCGAACGTCTGCTCGGCGAGCGCGAGCGCCTTCTGGAGGAGGTCGTGGAGCGCGCTCTGGTCGGCGCGCATCTCCTCGAGGATCCGTTCGCGGAGGGCGGGCAGCTCCTGCTCGGCGCCGAGCGCCTGCAGCTTCTCGGTGAGGTAGGCCGCGGCGCGCTCGAGGTCCGAGGGCTCGAGCGGGTACTCGAGCTGCACGAGCTTGTTCGTGACGAGGCCGGCGGCGGAGACGAACACCGCCAGGATCCGGTTCTCGCGCAGCCGCACGAACTCGAGCTGGCGGACCGGATCGGCCTTGGGCCGCGGCGTCGTGACGACGCCGGCGTGGTGCGAGAGGGCGTGGAGGAGATCGGCCGTGCCCTCGAGGAGCGCGTTGACGTCGGACGCGTCGTGGGCGAGGCGCTCGATCCGATCGCGGTCCTGGAGCGACGGCGGGCGGACCTTGAGGAGCGTGTCCACGTAGAGCCGGTATCCCTGCGCCGTGGGGATGCGGCCGGAGGAGGCGTGCGGCTTCTCGAGGAAGCCGAGCGCCTCGAGGTCTGCCATCACGCTGCGGACCGTGGCGGGCGAGATCTCGAGGTCGTGCCGGGCGAGCAGCGGCTGGGACGCGACCGGCTCCCCGGTCTGGATGTAGTCCTGCACGAGCGCCCGGAGGATCTCGCGCTCCCGCCGATCAAGCTCGCCACCCGGCCCCGGCATCGCGGCCTACCCCTCGTCGCGCTACTCGCCCGAGAGATGCCGCTCCGCCGCCTCGGCGAGCGGCGCGAAGCGTCCCTGGGCGAGCTCGCGCCAGCGCGCCACCGCGATCGCCCGGTCGCCCGCCTGCTCGGCGACGAGGGCCTCGAGGTGGGCTCGTTCCTCGGGGTAAGCGTAAGCGAAGGCTGCCCGCGCCGCACCGCCCTCGTCCAGGCGGACCGCCGTCCGGAGCGCGCTCCGCGCGCCGGCGAGATCACCGCGGACGTCGAGCAGGAGCGCCAGCGCGTACCACGGCTCGGGGCGGTTCCGATCGATCGACCGCGCGGTCTCGATGTAGGCGAGGGCGGCGTCGAGGTAGCCCTCCATCGCGTACAGCTCGCCGAGGTTGAGGAGCGCGGCCTGCTGCTCGCGCGGGTTGCCCTGGGCCACCACCTCGTCCAGCAGCCGTCGGGCCGCGTCGCGGTGACCCTCGAGGAGATAGGTCGCGCCCAGGTCGTTCAGCGCCGAGAGCCGATCCGGGTTGGCCGCGAGGCTCGCCTCGAGGGCCGCGCGGGCGGACGGGAGGTCGCCAGACCGGACGCGATCGGCGCTGGCCCCCCGCGAGTCGAGGGTGACCGCCAGGGGCGCCGCGCCGGCTGGCTGCTGCGGATCGCTCCCGCCGCAGCCGGCGACCGCGAGGGCGATCGCGGCGGCGAGCAGCGGGCGAGCGGGTGATGCCCTGTTTGGTCCGCGGCGGTCCATGCAAGTGAAGGTGCGAGTCTACGCGCCGGCCGCGCGACGGATCAAGGAGAGCCGGAGCGGGTGCGCGCCACTACAGTACCGCCGCCGCCCTCCGGAGACGAGCCGCGCCGCCGGGGCGGGAGTGGATCCGGCGGGTTATGACGATCCCGACCGGGGCACGGGTCCGGGACACCCCCAAGCCGCGGCGACTCCACGCGCCGGATCTCCGGTGCACGCCCGCCCGCCCCGTGGTACCGGAGCGCTTCGCCGAGAGATGGCCCCGAATTCTCACGCAGATACGCCGTTCCAGGACACCCTTCACGGCGCCGAGCCCGGCCCGACCCGGGAGGCCCGCGCCCGCGTCCGGGAGGCGCTCGCCGCGCAGCGGATCGCCGACGTCACCGGCCTCGTCGGCGCGTCCCGCGGCCTGCTCGTCCGCGACCTGCTCGCCCCCGGGCCTGCCCGGGCCCGATGCGTCCTGTGTGTCGCGACCGACGAGGACGAGGCCGACGCGCTCGCCCGCGATCTGTCGTTCTTCCTCGGCGCGGACGCCGTCCTCCGCGTGCCCGCGGACGCCGTGCTCCCGTACGACGATCTCTCGCCCGACCGCGGCGTCGAGATGGAACGGCTCTCGGCGCTCGCGCGGCTCCACCTCGCGCCCGAGGCCGTGCAGGCGGTGGTGGTCTCGGCCCGGGGGCTCTGCCGGCGCGTCGTCCCGCGGCGCGTGTTCGAGGAGGGCGCCGAGCTCCTCGGCAAGGGCCTCGAGCTCCCCCGCGAGGCGCTCGCCCAGAAGCTCGTCCTGCTCGGCTTCGCCCGGACCCCGCTCGTCGAGGACCCGGGCACGTTCGCGATCCGCGGCGGGATCGTCGACCTCTGGAGCCCGGCTGACCCGCGGCCGGTGCGGCTCGAGTACTTCGGCGACGAGATCGAGAGCTGCCGCGCCTTCGATCCCACGAACCAGCGCAGCGGCGAGGACGTCCCCGAGGTCCTCCTCTGCCCCGCGCGCGAGGCCCTCTTCACGCCCGCGGGCAAGGAGGCCGCGAAGGCGGCGGTCCGCGACGCCGCCGAGCGCGTGAACCGGCCGACGACCCAGGTGCGCGAGGTGCTCGAGCAGATCGACGCCGGGACGCCCTTCTTCGGCATGGAGGCGCTCCTCCCCGGGTTCCACGGCGGCGGGCTCGGGACGATCTTCGACTACCTGCCCGGGAGCGCGGCCGCGTACGTGGACGACGCCGGCGCGCTCGAGGAGGGGCTCGCGGCGCTCGGCGAGGAGCTCGCCCGCGAGCACGAGGGGGCGCTCCGCCGCGAGGAGCTCGCCTTCCCGCCCGCGGCGCACTTCCTCCCCGCCGCCGAGGCGCAGGCGCGCCTCCGCGAACGGCCCCTCGTCCGGCGCCACCGCGTCTTCCTGGGCACGGCCGCGCCGATCCGGCTCGCCTTCGAGGAGACGGCCGGGCTGCGCGGCGAGATCGAGGCCGCGCACGGCGAGGAGGGCGCGCTGGCGCCGCTCACCCGGCGGCTCGAGGACTGGCGGAAGCGCGGCCTCGCGGCGGTGCTCGTCTGCTCCTCGGCGTCGTCGTCGGAGCGGCTCCGCCGGCTCCTCGAGGACCGCCGCCAGCACGCGCGCGTCCACACCGGCCCGCTCGGCGACGCCGCCGCGATCTACGACGCCGCGGTCCACGCCCACGTCTTCGCCGGCGAGCTCTCCGCCGGGTTCGTGGACGGCGACGGCCGGCTCGCGGTCGTCTCGGACGAGGAGATCTTCGGCCGCCGGGTCCGCAAGCGCGCCCGCAAGGCCACCGACGAGAACGCGTTCGCCGCCGCGTTCCGCGACCTCGACGAGGGCGACCTCGTCGTCCACGTCGAGCACGGCATCGCCCGGTACCTCGGCCTCACCAAGATGCAGATCCGCGGGGTCGAGGGCGACTTCCTCGTCCTCGCCTACGACGGCGCCGACCGGCTCTACCTCCCCGTCGCGAAGCTCCGGCAGGTCCAGAAGTTCACGGGCTCCTCGCCGGACGCGGTCCGGCTCGACCGGCTCGGCGGCACCTCGTTCGCCCTCCGCAAGGCGCGGGTGAAGGAGCAGCTCCTCAAGATGGCGGCGGAGCTCCTCAACGTCTACGCCGCGCGGGCCGCCCACCCCGGCCACGCGTTCCCGGAGCCGGACGAGACCTACCGCGAGTTCGAGGCCGAGTTCCCCTGGGAGGAGACGCCCGACCAGGCGAAGGCGATCGAGGACGTGCTGCGGGACATGCGCAAACAGCGCAAGGGCCCCGCGGCGGCGGCTCCGATGGACAGGCTCGTTTGCGGAGACGTGGGGTACGGCAAGACCGAGGTGGCGATGCGCGGCGCGATGCTCGCCGTCACCGCGAAGAAGCAGGTCGCGCTCCTCGTCCCGACCACCGTGCTCGCCGCGCAGCACGAGCGGACGTTCCGCGAGCGGTTCAAGGGGTACCCGCTCCGGATCGAGGCGCTCTCCCGGATGAAGACGCCCGAGGAGGTGAAGGCGATCCTGAAGGACGCCGCCGCGGGCAAGGTGGACATCCTCATCGGCACCCACCGCATCCTCGCGAACGACGTCTCGTTCAAGGACCTCGGCCTCGTGGTGGTCGACGAGGAGCAGCGCTTCGGCGTCGCCCACAAGGAGCGGCTCAAGAAGCTCCGCAAGCTCGTCGACGTGCTCACCCTCACCGCCACCCCGATCCCGCGCACCCTGCACATGAGCCTCGCCGGCGTGCGCGACCTCTCGATCATCGCCACCCCGCCCGAGGACCGGCGCGCCATCCGGACCTTCGTCATGAAGTTCGACCCGGGCGCGGTGAAGGAGGCGATCGAGAACGAGCTGAAGCGCGGGGGGCAGGTCTACTTCGTCCACAATCGCGTCCGCTCGATCGCCGCGATCCAGAAGTTCCTCTCCGAGCTCGTCCCGCAGGCCCGCATCGGCGTCGCCCACGGGCAGATGGGCGAGGGGAAGCTCGAGGCGGTGATGAGCCGGTTCGTGAACAAGGAGCTCGACGTGCTCGTCGCCACGAGCATCATCGAGTCCGGCCTCGACATCCCGAGCGCGAACACGATCATCGTGAACCGCGCCGACCACTTCGGGCTCGCGCAGCTCTACCAGATCCGCGGCCGCGTCGGCCGGAGCCGGGAGCGCGCCTACGCGTACCTGCTCGTGCCCGCCCGCCGGCCCGTCACCGCCGACGCGCGCAAGCGCCTCGAGGTCCTGCAGCGGTTCAGCGAGCTGGGCGCGGGCTTCCAGATCGCGAGCCACGACCTCGAGATCCGCGGCGCGGGGAACCTGCTCGGCAAGGACCAGTCCGGCCACATCGAGGCGGTCGGGTTCGAGCTCTACTCCGAGCTCCTCGACGAGGCCGTGCGCGAGCTCCGCGGCGAGGCGCCCCGGGAGGACATCGATCCGGACGTCCAGCTCCCGCTCCCGGCGTTCCTGCCGGAGGCGTACGTCCCGGACGTCCACCAGCGGCTCTTCTTCTACAAGCGGCTCGCCCAGGCCGGAACGGACGAGGAGCTGGACGAGGTGCGCGCCGAGCTCATCGACCGCTGCGGCGACCCGCCGGACGAGGTGGACGCGCTCTGCCAGGTGATGAGCCTCAAGGTCCGCCTGCGCGCGCTCCGGATCCGCGCGCTGGAGGCCGGCCCTGGCAGGCTCGTGCTCACGCTGGGGGAGGGCGCCGCGCTCGACCCCTTCCAGCTCGCGAAGAAGGTGCAGGCCTCGAACGGCGCGCTCCGCCTCACGCCGGACATGAAGCTCGTCGTCCGGCTCGGCGAGGCGCCCCGGCCCGCCGCGGCCC
>JAEYOU010000159.1 GCA_023411405.1 Pseudomonadota bacterium
TGCTCGCGCTCCGCCCGGAGGCGCGCGGCCGCGGCGTGGGGCGGGACCTCGTCGAGGCGCTCGCGGGCGCGCTCGCCGCCGGCGGCTTCGCCGCGCTCCGCTGCTCGGTGGGCGACGAGAACCCGGAGGCGCGGGCCTTCTGGGAGCGGGTCGGGTTCGCGGAGGTGGGGCGGCTCGAGGGCGGGGTGACCGTGCTCGAGAGGACGCTCCCGTGAGCTACTCCGTCAGGGCAGGCGCCGCCGCCGGCGCCTTCACCCAGCGGAGCACGCGGCCGCGGAGCCCTTCGTAGACGCTCACCACGGCGACGTAGCCGAACCCGACCTGGAACAGGACGAGGAACGGCAGGGACGAGTAGAGCCCGCGCTGCCAGAGGTACACGACGCCGTAGGTCATGTACCCGGCGAGCACGAGCTCGACGATCGGCTGCAGGGTCGCGCCGGCGCGGTACTTCTTGCGCGCCACCGACTCGCCCTTGGCCTGCACGCCGTGCTTGGGCGTCCGGACGAAGCCGGTCTGGTAGCCCATGAGCGCCTCGATGACGGCGCGGGCGTTGTTCACCGACAGGCCGATCCCGAGCGCCATGACGAGCGGCAGCGGCTTCACCGACCGCCACCAGCTCAGGCCCTGGGCGCGCTGGCTCACGACGTAGAACACGAGCACGCTCACCGTGGCGGCCGCGAAGAGCGGGAGGTCCACGAGGACCATCTCGTACGGATTGTGCGCCTCCCGGATGACGAGCGAGATCGGGAGGAGGATGGCGAGCGGGATGACGATGAGGTAGGCGAGGTTCGCGGTCAGGTGGATGACCGCCTCGCGCTTCACGTCCCTCGGCAGGTCCGCCTGGAGCACCGGCCGCAGGAGCTTGAGCGCGCACTGCACGGCGCCCTTGGCCCAGCGGTGCTGCTGGCTCTTGAAGGCGTTCATGTCCACCGGCAGCTCGGCCGGCGAGACGATCTCGGGCAGGTAGACGAACCTCCACCCGCGGAGCTGGGCGCGGAACGACAGGTCCAGGTCCTCGGTGATGGTGTCGTGCTGCCAGCCGCCGCCCTCCTCGATGGCCTTGCGCCGCCAGATGCCCGCGGTCCCGTTGAAGTTGAAGAACCGGCCGGACCGGTTGCGCGCCACGTGCTCGACCAGGAAGTGGCCGTCGAGGAAGACGGCCTGCGCCTGCGTGAGCGCCGAGTACGACCGGTTCAGGTGGCCCCAGCGCGTCTGCACGAGGCCGACGGCCGGGTCGGTGAAGTGGTGAATGGTCCGGAGGAGGAAGCCCGCGTCGGGGATGAAGTCCGCGTCGAAGATGGCGACGAACTCGCCCGTGGCCGTGCGCAGCCCATTCTCGAGCGCGCCCGCCTTGAAGCCGGTCCGGTCGGTCCGGTGGACATAGGAGATGTCGTAGCCCGCCGCGCGCATCCGCTCCACGCGCTCGCGCGCGATGGTGCGGGTCTCGTCGGTGGAGTCGTCGAGGACCTGGAGCTCGAGCTTCTCGCGCGGGTAGTCGAGCTTCGCCACGGCGTCGAGGAGCCGATCGACGACGTACATCTCGTTGAAGATCGGCAGCTGCACGGTGACGCGCGGCAGCTCGGCGAACCGCGCCTTCGGGACCGCGAGCTGGAACCGATGGCGCAGGTACAGGTACGTCATGGCGTAGCGGTGGACGCCGAACACGGCGAGCGCGACGAGCAGGACCGTGTAGCCGATGACGACCGAGAGCTCGAGGAGGGTCATGGAGTGCGGGCTCGCAGGCCCTGGCAGGTGCTCTCGAAGAGGAGACCCGAGCCAGCGGATCACCCGTTGGAGGCCCGTGGGTTGCGGCGGACTATAGCCTCCCTCCCCTGCTTGTCAATGAGGGGAAGGGTGCGTGCTTGCTGGCGAAAAAGCACGAGGCACTTTGCCGTCCCCCACCCGAAGGGGACGGACGGTGCTTGCTTCATTCTCGCCGGGAGGTCGCACGCTTCGGACGGGCCGGGCCGGGCGATCGGGTCACCACCTTGAGCACCTCGACGGCGCGCCCCAGCGGGTAATCGCTCTCGACGGCGGACGCGGTCACGACGGTGGGGGCGTCCCCGTTCCGGAGGCGGTTCTTGAGGTCCCGCTCGGTCGGCGCGGCGTCGCGGGCCGGCGGCGCTGCGTCGGCGACCATCACGTTCGGGGTGATGCCGAGCTCCTGGATGGAGCGGTGGTTCGGGGTGTAGTAGCGCGCGGTCGTGAGCTTCATGCCCGAGCCGTCGTCGAAGTCGAACACCGTCTGGACGGAGCCCTTCCCGAAGGTCTGCGTCCCGAGCACCCAGGCGCGCTGGTGGTCCTGGAGCGCCCCGGCGACGATCTCGGCGGCGCTCGCGGTGCCCCGGTTGACGAGCACGACCATCGCGTACTCGGGCTCCGTGCCGGGCCCGTGCGCCCGCACCACCTCCGCGTTGCGCCCGTTGCGCCCCTCGATCGAGAGGATGGTCCCCTGCGCGAGGAACCGGTCGGCCACCTTGGCCGCCTGGTCCACGAGCCCGCCGGGGTTGTTCCGGAGGTCGAGGACGAGGCCGCGGAGCTCGCCACCCACCGCAGCCCGCCCGTCCTGCAGCGCGCGGGCGACGGCGGCCTCCGTGTTGTTCGCGCCGTCCTGGAACGACTTCACCCGGACGTAGAGGTACCGGAGCTCGGGATCCAGCACGCGCGACTCGACGCTCTGCGTCTGCACGCGATCGCGCACCAGCGTGAGCTTGAGCGGCGCGGCGGCGCCCTCCCGCTGCAGCTCCAGCGCGACGGCGGTGCCGGCGCGGCCGCGGAGGCGCCGGACGGCCTCGGCGAGCGGCATGTCGCGGGTGCTCGCGCCGTCGATGGAGAGGATCCGATCGCCGGGGCGGACGCCGGCCCGCTCCGCGGGCGAGTCCGCCATCGGCGCGATCACCGTGAGCGCGCCGCCCTCGACCGCGGGCTCGAGGCCCACGCCCTCGTACACGCCGAACATCTCGTCGCGCACCTGGCGGTAGGCGTCCGGCCGGTAGAACGCGGAGTGCGGGTCGAGCCGGGCCACCATCCCCTCGACCGCGCCGTACGCGAGATCCTGCTCCTGGACGGGCTCGACGTAGCTGTTCTGGATGTCGAGCAGGGCGCGGGCCACGAGGTCCAGCGCGCGGTACGGCGAGGTCGACCGGCGCCCGGCGGCGGCGGCGACGTGGTCCAGCGTGAGGCCGGCGAAGAACGTCGCGGCGAAGGCCAGGACCAGGGCGAGACGCTTCATCCCGCCATTGTACGCGGCGACCCGGCGACCGCGAACGGGGCCCCGGGGGGTGGGAGGCCGGGCGTCGGAGGACCACACGTAGCGGGCATCGGGCGTCGGGCTTCAGGCTTCGGCCCCGCAGTCGAAACGGCGTGGCTCCTAGTGTTTGAGCCACGCCCTCGGGTCCACCGGCCGCCCGCGCTCGCGGATCTCGAAGTACAGGTACGGTCCCTTGAGCGAGCCGGAGTCCCCGACCGTGCCGAGGACGGCGCCCGCGGGGACCTCCTCCCCCATCGCGGTCCGCATCGTGGCGAGGTGGGCGACGAGGCTGTGGTAGCCCTCGCCGTGGTCCAGGATCACGAGGTTGCCGTACCCCTTGAACCAGCCCGCGTGCACCACGCGGCCGGCGGCGATGGCCCGCACCGGGGCACCCGCGGGCGCGCCGATGTCGATCCCGTTCTGCACGGTGACCGTCTTGAACCTCGGGTTGAGCACGCGCCCGAACCCGACCGTCACCGGCCCCGCGGCCGGGAGCGGGAGCCGCCCCTTCGCGGCGGCGAACCCGGTCGCGCCCGCGACCGGCGTGCGCGGCGGCGGCAGCGTGGAGACGAACGCGGCGAGCTTCTTCGCCTGCTCCCCGGCCTCGACCGCGGCGCGCTCGTGGGC
>JAEYOU010000331.1 GCA_023411405.1 Pseudomonadota bacterium
GAAGAAGGGCGTTCTCGACGAGGAGATCAAGTCCATCATCGAGGACCGGAGGGCGGTCGCTGCCGCTGCGGATTAGCGCTGGAACCGGCGCATCCGGTCGTAGAGTTCGCCGCGACGCAACGCGGCCGTGTTACCGTCGAAGTTTCCCATGAATCTCAACATCCTTGCGCTACCCGGCGACGGGATTGGCGCAGAAGTCACCTGCCAGGCCGTCCGTGTACTCGAACACGTCGCGAAGAAGTACGGCCATACGGTCCGAATTCAGGAAGCCCTGCTGGGCGGGATTGCCATTCAGAAGACGGGCTCACCGTTCCCGGAGGAGACGCGGCGACTGGCGCTTGAAGCCGACGCCACGCTCATGGGGGCAGTAGGCCTGCCGGAGTTCGATGCGCTGCCGCCCTCGAAGCGGCCGGAAGCGGGCCTGCTTGGCATCCGCAAGACGCTCGGAGTGTACGCGAATCTGCGGCCGGTGCGGGCGTACCGCGCCCTGATCGATTCTTCCCCCCTCAAGAACGACCGCGTGGAAGGCACGGACATGATTATTGTCCGCGAGCTCACCGGAGGGCTCTATTACGGCACTCCACGCGGCATCACGGGCGAGGGCGCGGAAGAACGCGCCGTGAACTCCATGGTGTACACGCGCCCGGAGATCGAACGCGTTGCCCGGATGGCGTTCGGGCTTGCGCGGGCGCGGCGGAAGAAGGTGACCAGCGTCGATAAATCGAACGTCCTGGAGAACTCGCAGTTGTGGCGGCGGGTAGTGGTCGAGATCGCGCGCGAGTTTCCGGATATCGAACTGGACCACCTGCTGGTGGACAACTGCGCGATGCAGCTTGTGCTCAACCCGAAGCGGTTCGACGTCATGCTGACGGAAAACCTGTTCGGCGACATCCTGAGCGACGAGGGCGCGGTGCTGGCGGGCTCGATCGGCATGCTGCCCTCGGCGTCGATCGGTGACCGAACGGCTTCGGGCGCGCTGCGCGGGCTGTACGAGCCCGTACACGGCTCGGCGCCGGACATTGCGGGACAGAACAAGGCGAATCCGCTCGGCGCGATCGGTTCCGTAGCTGCAATGCTCGAATACAGCTTCGGGCTGAAGCAGGAAGCGGAGGCGGTGGAGAGCGCGATCGGGGCGGTGCTGGATTCGGGGCGGGTGACCGCGGACCTGAAGCCGGCAGGACCGCCGGCCACAACCGCACAGGTCGGCGACGCCGTGCTCGCCGCGATAGGGTAAGAGAAGGGCAATGAAACCTCGCACCATCATCGAGAAAGTCTGGGACGCGCACGTCGTCAGCGAGCGCCCCGGCGCTCCCACGCTGATCTATATCGACCTGCACCTCGTGCATGAGGTGACCTCCCCGCAGGCATTTCAAGGCCTGCGTGAGCGAGGGCTGAAGGTCCGGCGGCCGGACCTGACATTTGCGACCGCGGACCACAGCGTACCGACGTATGACCGCTCGCTGCCGATCATGGATGAGATCGCGCGCAAGCAGGTGGAGCAACTCGAGAAGAATTGCCGCGAATTCGGCATCCCGTGCCAGTCCATCGGGAGCAGTAAACAGGGTGTCGTACACGTAATCGGGCCGGAGCAGGGACTCACGCAGCCGGGTATGACGATCGTGTGCGGAGACAGCCACACGGCAACACATGGCGCGTTCGGAGCGCTCGCGTTCGGCATCGGGACCAGCCAAGTGGAGCACGTGCTCGCGACGCAGTGCCTGTTGCAGACACGGCCGAAGACGTTCCGCGTGAATATCGATGGAACCCTGGCGGCCGGTGTCACGGCGAAGGACATCATTCTTGCCCTGATCGCGAAGATCGGGGTAGGCGGTGGAACCGGGTCGGTGCTCGAGTACTCAGGCACGGCGGTCCGCGGGCTTTCGATGGAAGAGCGCATGACAGTGTGCAACATGTCCATCGAAGGCGGCGCGCGGGCCGGGTTGATCGCGCCGGACGAGACCACGTTCGAATACCTGTGCGGACGGTCGTTCGCGCCGCAGGGCGCGGACTGGGAGCGCTCGCTCGCCCGCTGGAGGGCTCTGCCGACAGACGAGGGCGCGGAGTACGACCGTGAAGTGACGCTCGATGCCGCTGCGCTGGAGCCGATGATCACTTTCGGGACGAACCCCGGGATGGGGATTCCGGTAACGGCGGCGGTGCCGCAGCCGGGCTCGTACACAGACCCGATCGAGCGCGATTCGGTAGCCAAGGCGCTCACGTACATGGCGATCGAGGCAGGCAAACCGCTGCTGGGCCGGTCGGTCGATGCTGTGTTCATCGGAAGCTGCACGAACGGACGGATCAGTGATCTGCGGGACGCGGCACGCATCCTCAAGGGGCGGAAGGTGAACCCGCGGGTGCGCACGATGATCGTTCCGGGATCGGTGGAAGTGAAGAAGCAGGCCGAGGCGGAAGGACTGCACGAGATCTTCCGGAGGGCGGGCGCCGACTGGCGCGAGCCCGGGTGCTCGATGTGCATCGCGATGAACGGCGATCAACTCTCACCGGGCGAATACAGCGTGTCCACGAGCAACCGGAATTTCGAAGGGCGGCAGGGCAAGGGCGGACGCACCTTCCTGGCCAGTCCGCTGACCGCCGCCGCGGCTGCCGTCGAAGGCGCCGTCACCGATCCGAGGAGGTTTCTGTGAAGCCGTTTGGCAGCCTAGAGAGCCGGCTTCTGCCGCTCCCGACAGACAACATCGATACGGACCAGATCATCCCTGCGCGATTCCTCAAGACGATCTCGAAAGAGGGGCTCGGGGACCAGCTTTTCTATGACTGGCGGTACGACGCCGACGGGAAGCCGAAACCGGATTTCATTCTGAACTCGGAGCGTGCCAAGTCTGCCGAGATTCTGCTGGCGGGCGACAATTTCGGGTGCGGAAGTTCGCGCGAGCACGCGCCTTGGGCGTTGACCCAGTTCGGATTC
>JAEYOU010000474.1 GCA_023411405.1 Pseudomonadota bacterium
GCGCGGTCGTGCTCGCGCGCGGCGGGGCCGATCTGGAGCTCGAACGCGACGGCGAGCGGCTGCTCGCGCGGGTGGTGCACCGGCCCCAGCGGATGTATCACCCCTCGGTCGATCTGCTGTTCGAGACCGCCGCCCACGCGGTCGGGCCACGCTGCCTCGGGGTGGTGCTCACCGGGATGGGCGACGACGGCCTCGCCGGGGCGCGCGCGATCCGGGCGCAGGGGGGGCGCGTGCTGGTCGAGGCGGCGTCGACGGCCATCGTGGACGGGATGCCGAGGAGCGTGCGCGAGGCCGGGCTCGCGCACGCCAGCGTCCCGCTCGAGCGGATGGCGTCCGAGCTGGCGCGGCTCCTGCGCGCGTGAGCGCCGCTACACGCGCGCGGTCGCGTCGATGAGCCGATCGAGCCGGGCGACGTCGAGCGGCTTGTAGAGCACGGCGACGACCCAGGGAAACCGCTCGATCCGCTTCGTCTCGTGCTCGGCCGTCATCACCACGATCGGGACGGGCCGCCCCAGGCGCTCGAGGCGCTGGCAGAGCTCGAAGCCGTCCATGACGGGCATCCGCAGGTCGAGCAGGACGATCCCGACGTCCGCGCCCGGGTCCGCGAGCACCGCGAGCGCCTCCGCGCCGTTGCCGGCGGTCCGGACCCTCAGGCCGCGGGCCGCCAGGTGATCGGCGAGCAGCTCGCGGAAGTCGACGTCGTCCTCGACGACGAGGACGGTCTTGCGCTCGGTGCGGGATCTTGGCCTGACTCGATCGCTCACCGCTGGCCCGCCGCCTGCGCCGATGCTCGCCCGCATCTCACCTCCACGGACGGACCGTCCGTCCGCCGCGATCCGCGCGACCCCGAGGGGAGCCCTCTCCTGGGATGACGCGCCTGAACGGTTTCGCTGTACCGTTCCCTTGTAACCTAGGGCGCCCTCCCCGAGAAACGCAGCCGGGGGGGCGCCCACGGAGGAGGCGAGCCGGCGAGCGCCGGGGCGCCTCGGCGGAGGTACGCGTGACCACCGTCGCCCTCGCCGGAGGGTCCGGCGTCGTCGGAGCCCTCACGTTGCGCCACCTGCTCGCCCGGGAACAGGTCCGACTCGTCGTCGCGGTGAGTCGGCGCCTCCTCCCGGGGACGGACGAGAAGCTGGTGACGAGGATCGTCGGGCGCTGGAGCGAGGAGGCCATCGCGTCCGAGCTCCCCGAGGGGGTCGCGGTGGCCGTGAGCTGCCTCGGCACGACGATGAAGCAGGCCGGCTCGAAGGGGGCGTTCCGCGCGGTGGATCACGACGCCGTCGTCGCCTTCGCCGCGGCGGCGCGCGCCCGGGGTGCGCGGCGGTTCCTGCTCGTGAGCTCGATGGGCGCGAGCGCCCGCTCGCGGAGCTTCTACCTGCGGACCAAGGGCGAGGCCGAGGAGGCGCTCGCGCGGCTCGGGTACCCGCAGCTCACGATCGTCCGCCCGTCGTTCATCGACGACCAGGGCGCGCGCCGCGAGTTCCGCCTCGCCGAGCGGCTCGGCCTCCCGCTCGCCCGGGCCGTGTTCTCCGTGCTCGGACGGCGGAGCCGGTACGCGCCGATCTCCGCGGACGTCATCGCGCGCGCGCTCGTGCGCCTGGCGCTCGACGAGACGGACGAGCGGGTACGGTTCGTGGAGAGCGATCGGCTGCACGCGGTCGGCGCCTGAGCGCGTGTGGAGGAAGCGGCCTTCACCGTCCTGACGTGAGGTTCGAGCGGCGGAGACGACCCACGGGTCTCTCGCGCTCCTCCCCGAACTCGTGGCAACCGGCCGGACGTGATTGGCACCCTCGGTGCAGTCGGCAGGGATCGGAGGTCGCTCCATGTCCGGACCCAAGTTCTTCCTGTGGAAGGAGTCCTTCACCCTGGGGATCCCCATGGTCGACGCCCAGCACCAGATGTACTTCGACATGCTGAACCAGCTCTACGAGGGCGTGGTGAAGGGGGCCGAGGCGAGCGCGCTGGCGCGGGCGCACGCGGACATCCGCTCGTACGCGGCGAAGCACTTCGCCGACGAGGAGCACTTCCTGAGCGCCGTCGGCTATCCGCACCTCGCGGAGCACGCCTGCCAGCACCGAAAGTTCCTCGAGCGCGTCGAGGCCGCGCAGTCCGCACGGCCGGACGCGCCGGCGACGCTCGCCTTCATGAAGGAGTGGATGCTGCAGCACATCCTCGGAACCGATCGCCGATACGAGGAGTGGATGACCGCGCGGAGGCAGCAGCGCGCCTCGGGTACCCAGCGGTAGCGCCTGGTCGCCGGCGGAGCTCCGGCCTCAGGGCGCGCCGGCGCGCCCCTGGACCGCGACGCGGCGGGTGGGGGGCAGGAACCGCCGCATCTTCGGGGCGACGATGAGCTCGTAGGGCACGTACTGCGCCCGCGCCGGCGGCCGCGCGTCCGTGTCGGCGAAGAGCTCCCAGGCGCGCTGCATCATCAGCTCGGGGTGCTGGCGGATCGCCCCGATGTGGAGGTCGACCAGCAGGTCCATCATCGGGTGGTGATCGAACACGCCGTAGTGCACCGGGCGGCAGAGGTCCGCGTGCTCGCCGAAGAAGCGGATCAGGCCGTCCATGGGGAGCAGCGAGTTCACGTAGATGCCGGCGACGTCCGCGTGCGTCCGGAACAGCAGCTCCACGCGCCGGTACGCGGACTCGGCGTTGAACAGGGTCTCGACGAACAGCTCCGAGGACCAGCGGAGCTCCTTCTCCTGGAGCGCCGCGCGGAAGCCCGCGAGGCGGAGCTTCGTCACCTCGTGGTCCGCCATGCCGCCCACGAAGTAGACCCGCCCCTGGCGTCCCTCGGCCGCGAGGGACTCGAGGAGGACGCGGGTGAGCACGAGGCTCGCGTCGTAGTTGTCGGTCGTGACGGTCGGGTCGGCGTGCTCCGGCGCGTCGAGGAAGATCTGGCGCACCCCGGCCCCGCGGCAGAGCGCGGTCAGCTCCTCGAAGGCGGTCGGGTTCGCGTTGAACACGCACTGGACGTCCTGCGAGAGGAAGTACTTGACGCTCTCCACCTCCTCGGCGCGGTCGTAGTTCGTGACCGTGATCAGCGGGAGCTTGCCGTCGGTGCGCGCGACCCGCTCGAAGGTCTCGGCCATCTCGCTGAAGAAGCGGTTGTTCAGCGTCGGCACCATGAGGCCGACGAGGTTGGTCGTCCGGCTCCTCAGGCTGCGGGCGTGCAGGTTGGGCCGGTAATCGAGCTGCTTCGCCACCGACAGGATGGTCGCCCGGGTGCCGTCGGCGATGCCGAGCTGGTCCGCCCGGCCGCCCAGGACCGCGCTCACGGTGCTCATCGAGAACCCCGTGGCGTCGGCGATGTGCTTCAGCGAGGTGCGCCGGCTCTCGTGCTTGCGGGTGCCCGACGTCCCCGGCCGTCTTCCCGGACCCATGCGGAGGATTGTAGCCGCGCGCGGGCCCCGCGCCAGCGGCGAAGTTCCGGATGGGGCGCGCGCCCGATCGACGGGCGCGCCGCCGCCGCTCGGCGCGCCGCCTCGCGCCGGATGGGGCGCGCGAAAAATGTCGAGAGAGTACGCTGGGTCAAGCGCCAGAATTGCCGATCTCCATCGTTGTAGATTGACGGCGCGCGGCCGTGGTCGCTAGAGTTCCGCGCACCGGTCCGGTCGCCGGCGCGTGAAGAGGGGCGAGATGGCCTTGCTGCTCGGAGTGGACATCGGCACGTCGAGCCTCAAGGTGGTCCTGTTCGACGAGGACCTTCGCCCGGTGGCCCTCGCGCGCCGCGAGTACGGCACGAGCTACCCGGGTCCCGGGTGCGCCGAGCAGGATCCCGAGGACTGGTGGCGGGCTTTCCGCGCGGCCACGAAGGAGGTGCTGCTCGCATCGAGCGCGCCCCCCGGCGCCATCGCCGCCATCGGCGTCGACGGCATGTCGAGCCTGGCGCTCCCGGTCGACGCCGCGGGGACGCCGCTCCGGCCCGCGCTGATCTGGCTGGACCGGCGGGCGCGCGCGCAGGTGGAGCGCGCCCGGGTCGAGGTCGAGGCGCGCCAGCTCTCCATCAACGGCAACCGGTGTGACCCCTCCTGCTTCGCCCCGAAGCTCGCCTGGATCCGCCAGCACGAGCCCGACGTCGACCGCGCCGCCGCGAGCTACCTGCACTGCAACGCGTGGCTCGTGCAGCGCCTGACCGGCGCCTTCACGATGGACGTGTCGCAGGCGGGGCTCTCCCTGCTGTGCGACATCCGGACCGGGCGGTACTCCGACGAGCTGGTCCGCGGGTGGGGCGTGGATCGCCGCAAGCTGCCGGAGGTGTCCTCGTGCGCGGAGATCGCCGGGCGCGTCACCGCCGTCGCCGCGGCCGCGACCGGGCTCGCGGCGGGGACCCCGGTGGTCGCCGGGGCGATGGACAACGTGGCCGCGACCATGGGGATCGGGCTCCGGCACGATGGGGATGCGTACATCGCGGCGGGGACGGTGACGAACGTCGGGGTCCTGCGCGATCACCCGGTGCTGGGCGGTCCCGGGCTCCTGTACCACTCCGGGCTGGAGGGGCGCTGGCTGGTGAACGGGGGCGCCGACTACGGCGGGGCGGGGATGCTCTGGTTCCGCAACGTGCTCGGCGACACCGATCTCGCGGCGCTGGGGGCGCTGGGGGCGGCGAGCGCATGCGGAGAGCATCCGCTCGTGTTCCTGCCGTACATGGCCGGGCAGCGCGCGCCGCTCTGGAACGACGCGACCGCGGGCGTCATGCTCGGCATCACGCCCTCGACCGAGCGGCGTCACCTCGCCCGGATGTTCATGGAGAGCGTGGCCCTGGGGGCGCGCCACGTCTTCGACGCGCTCTGCCCCGTGCGCCCGGACCGCGCCGCCCTGACCGGCGGCATCACCCACAGCCGCGCCTGGACGCAGCTCATGGCCGACGTGACCGGGATGCGCCTGTCGGTGTGGGACCAGGCGGAGACCTCGACGCTGGGCGCCGCGCTGCTGGCGGGGGTGGGCGTGGGCATGTTCCGGAGCCCGCTCGGTGCGCTCCGCCGGCTCCCGCAGGCGCCCGAGCTCGAGCCGGATCCCCGCCACCGGGAGTACTACGAGGCGCTGTACGGCGTGTTCTCGGAGGCCTACGCGAGCGTCCTCCGGCCGCTCGCCGCGCTGGACGCGCTGCGCCGCGCTCGCAGCGCGGGGAACGCGCGGACGGAGGCGCCGTCTCCGCAACCTGCAACGTTGGAGAGGCCGGGCCTGCAGCCCGCGCGCGGAGGAGCGTGAATGAGAGCCGCCGTTCTCCATGGCCCGGGAGTGCTCCGCGTCGAGGAGGTCCCGACGCCGGTCCCAGGCCGGGACGAGGTCCTGCTCCGCGTCGCCCGCGCGGGCGTGTGCGGCTCCGACGTGCCGAGGCTCATCGGGAACGCGGCGCACCGGTATCCGATCGTGCTCGGGCACGAGTTCTCCGGGACGGTCGAGGCGGTCGGGGAGGGCGTGTCCTCGTCGCTCGTCGGTCGCCGCGCGGCGTGCGCGCCGCTGCTGCCGAACTTCGCGGATCCCCAGTGTGCCCGCGGGAACTACTCGCTCGGCCGGGGCTACGGCTTCATCGGGTCTCGCCAGCCGGGCGGCTTCGCCGAGTACGTGGTCATGCCGACGCGGAACGCCGTCCTCGTCGGAGACGACGTGGATCTCACCGACGCGGCGTTCCTCGAGCCGATCACCGTCGGGCTGCACGCCCTCCAGCTCATGGGGTTCACGCCGGGACGGCCGGTGGCGGTCACGGGCGTGGGGGCGATCGGGCTCCTGCTGGTCCAGAGCCTCCGCGCGCTCGGCGCAGGCACCATCAGCGCCTTCGACGTGGATCCGGCGCGGCTCGCGCAGGCGCGCGCGCTCGGGGCGGACCGGGTGCACGACTCGCGGGAGCCGGAGGTCGATCGCGCCGCGGCCGAGGCGCTGGGCGAGCCGGGGTTCGACTACGTCTTCGAGACGGCGGGCGTCCCGGACGCAGAGGTCCTGGCCCTCCGGCTCGCCGCGCCCCGCGGGCACGTCATGTTCGTCGGCACGCCGCACGTCGCCGTCACGCTGCAGCCGCACGAGTTCGAGCTCATCAACCGCAAGGAGCTCGTCGTCCAGGGCTCCTGGATGAACTACTCGGCGCCGTTCCCGGGCTGGGAGTGGGAGACGGGCTCCCGGCTCCTCCGGTCCCGGCGCGTGCGGACCGACGGGCTCGTCGACCGTGTGCTCGCGCTGAGCGAGGCGGCGGCGATCCCCGAGCTCCTGCGCCGGCGCGGGGAGCTCAAGGGGAAGCTGATCCTGGACTGCACCGCCGGCTGAGGGGGCCACGATGCGCGCGCGCGAAGGGACGGAGGGCCAGAGACGACCGGCGGGTCCGACGCCGCTCGCGGCCCTGGCCGGCGAGCCGTTCCTCTCGCTGCGCGGCGTCGTCAAGCGCTTCCCGGGCGTCCTGGCGCTCGGCGGCGTCGACTTCACCCTCCGGCGCGGCGAGGTCCACGCGCTCGTGGGCGAGAACGGCGCGGGCAAGTCCACCCTCATGAAGATCCTCGCGGGCATGACCCCGCCCGACGAGGGCACCATCGTCCTCGACGGGCAGGAGCGCCGGTTCGGCGACGTGATCGAGGCGCAGCGGGCCGGGATCGCCTTCATCCATCAGGAGCTCTGCCTCGTCCCGCACCTCTCGGTGGCGGAGAACGTGTTCCTGGCGCGCGAGCCGACGCGGGGACCCTTCGTCGATCGCGCGCGCCTGCGGTCCGCCACGGCGGCGCTGCTCGCCCGGCTCGAGGTGGACCTCTCGCCCGGCGCGCTGGTGAAGGGCCTCTCGGTCGCCCAGCAGCAGATGGTGGAGATCGCGAAGGCGCTCTCGCTGGACGCGCGCGTGCTGATCATGGACGAGCCCACGTCCTCCTTGACGGGGAGGGAGACCGACCAGCTCTTCGTCATCATCCGGGCGCTGAAGGCGCAGGGCGTCGGGATCGTCTACATCTCGCACCGGCTGGAGGAGCTCGCGCACGTCGCCGATCGGGTGACCGTCTTCCGCGACGGGCGGCACGTCCGGACCGCCGAGCTGCACCGCCTCGGCATGGACGAGCTCATCGCGGCGATGGTGGGGCGGACCCTCGACCAGAAGTTCCCGCCGCGCACCTCCCGGCCAACCTCCGAGAGGATCCTGGAGGTCCGGAACCTCTCCCGCGACGGCGTGTTCCAGGACGTCAGCTTCGAGCTGCACCGCGGCGAGATCCTCGGCTTCGCCGGCCTGATGGGCGCGGGCCGCACCGAGGTGGCGCGCGCGATCTTCGGGGC
This sequence comes from Pseudomonadota bacterium, assembly GCA_023411405.1. Lineage (GTDB taxonomy): Bacteria > Myxococcota > Myxococcia > Myxococcales > Anaeromyxobacteraceae > Anaeromyxobacter. The sequence goes on from JAEYOU010000474.1 coordinate 7,249, forward strand.
CGACGAGCGGACGTCGGGCACGGTCCGGCTCCACGGGCGGGAGATCGACGTCCGGTCGCCGCGCGACGCAATCCGGCACGGGATCGCCTACCTGTCCGAGGACCGGAAGGGCCACGGCCTCGCGCTGGAGATGTCCGTGGCCTGCAACGTGACGATGGCAAACGTCGAGGCCGTCAGCAGCCGGCTGGGGTTCCTCCGGTTCGCCGAGGAGGAGGCCGCGGCGCGGCGCTACGTGAAGGCGCTCGACATCAAGACGCCGTCGGTCCGGCAGATCGCGAAGAACCTCTCGGGCGGGAACCAGCAGAAGGTGGTCATCAGCAAGTGGCTCTTCCGCGAGTCGCGGCTGCTCTTCTTCGACGAGCCGACCCGGGGCATCGACGTCGGGGCCAAGTACGCCATCTACGAGATGCTCGACCGCTTCGCGGCCCAGGGGATCGGGGTCGTGCTCATCACCTCGGAGCTGCCGGAGGTGCTGGGCATGACCGACCGCGTGCTCGTCTTCCACGAGGGCCGGGTGACGGGGGTCCTCGAGACGCGGCGGTCGAGCCAGGAAGAGATCATGCAGCACGCGTCCGGGCGGAGGGTCACGGCGGGATGAGCCCCACTCCAGCAGCGCGGAAGCCGGCCATGAACGAGAAGCGCAGAGACCTCGTCCAGAAGTTCGCGGCGCTCGGCAGCCTGTTCGTGCTGACGGCCGTCTTCGGCGCCACGAGCAGCGCGTTCTTCACGACCAGCAACGCCCTGACGGTGGGCCTGCAGGTCACGTCGATCGCCTACCTCGGCCTGGGGATGACGGTGGTGATCATCACCGGGGGGATCGACCTCAGCTCCGGCTCGGTCCTGGCGCTCGCCGGCGTCGCGGCGGCGTTCGCGGTGAAGGCGGGCGTCCCGGTCTGGGCGGCGATGTGTCTGGGCGTGCTCGTGGGCATGCTCGCGGGCCTCACCAACGGCCTGTTCGTCGCCCGGCTCAAGCTGCCGCCGTTCATCGCCACGCTGGGCATGATGATGGTCGCGCGCGGCATCGCCCTCCACACCACGGGCGGCCGCCCGATCTCCGGGCTGGGCGAGCGGTTCGGCGTGCTGGGGAACGGGGCGCTGCTCCGGGTCATGCGGATCGGCGAGGACGGCTACCCGGACATCAAGTTCGTCGGCATCCCGTACCCCGTGATCGTGATGGCCGTGCTGGCCGTCCTGATCTCGGTGGTGCTGACGCGGACGCGCTTCGGGCGGCACGTCTACGCCGTCGGGTCCAACCAGGAGGCCGCGCGCCTCTCGGGCGTGAACGTGCGCGGCACGATCGTGGCCGCCTACGTGATCTCCGGCTTCTTCTCGGGCCTCACCGGCTGCGTGCTCATGTCGCGCCTGGTCACGGCCCAGCCGAACGAGGGCATCTCCTACGAGATGGACGCCATCGCCGCCGCCGTGATCGGCGGGGCCTCGCTCACCACGGGCGGGGTGGGGACGATCTCCGGCACCATCATCGGCGCCTTCGTGATCGGCATCCTGCGCAACGGGCTGAACATGAACGGCGTGTCGTACTTCGTGCAGCAGATCATCATCGGCGTCGTCATCCTGCTGACGGTCTGGCTCGACCAGCTGCGCCGGAGGTCGTCGGCGCGGGTGCGTGCGCCCTTCCCCAGCAGAAGCCGGCGGAGAAGCGCGAGGCCGCGGCGCTCTGACCGCGCGGTTCGCGGCCGGGAGCGTGAGGGGCGGGAGGGCGTGTCGCAGGTGCAGGGGCAACGGGGCGTACCCACGGAGGAGGAATCCATGAAGAAGGCAATGTTCGCAATCGCGGCGATGGTTGCGCTGTCCGCGGGCACCGCGCAGGCGGGCGGCGAGATCGCGGTCATCGTGAAGACCACCAACTCCAACTTTTGGCAGAACGTCAACAAGGGCGCGACCGACGCGATGAAGCTGCCCGAGCTCAAGGGCTACACGATGACGTTCCAGGGCCCCGCGTCGGAGTCGGCGATCGCCGACGAGGTGGCCATGGTCGAGAACGCGGTCACGCGCAAGGTGGCGGCGATCGTCCTCGCCCCCTCCGATCCGGAGGCCCTGATCCCGGCCGTGAAGAAGGCCTGGGAGGCCAAGATCCCCGTCATCATCCTCGACTCGATGCTCGGCGACGGCGGGAAGGACTACTACAGGTCCTTCCTCGCGACCGACAACGAGAAGGCCGGTGAGCTCTGCGCGAAGGCGTTGATCGACAAGGTGGGCAAGGAGGGGAAGATCGCGGTCATGTCCTACGTCGCCGGCGTGGGCTCCGAGATCGGGCGCGTGGGCGGCTTCAAGAAGTACGTCCAGGCCAACTCGAAGCTGCAGATCGTGGGCACGTACTACTCGCAGGCGCAGATGGCGACCGCGCTCAACCAGACCACCGACGTGCTCGCCGCCAACCCCGACCTCAAGGGGATCTTCGGCGCCAACGAGCCCACCGCGGTCGGCATGGCCCGCGCGCTCGTCCAGGCGGGGAAGGCGGGCAAGGTGGTGGCGGTCGGCTTCGACGGGAACGAGGACCTGCAGAACTTCGTGAAGGACGGGACCCTGAGCGCCATCGCCGTCCAGGGGTCCTATCAGATGGGCTCCCTGGGCGTGAAGACGGCGCTCGACGCGATCAAGGGCAAGAAGGTCGAGAAGTTCGTCAACACGGGCGTGGTGATCGTCACGAAGGCGAACATCGAGAAGCCCGAGGCGAAGAACGTCCTCTACTGAGTCCGAGGAGACGTGCGGGCGCCGGCGGGGTCTCCCCGTCCCGACCGGCTCCCGCAGGTGGGC
>JAEYOU010000480.1 GCA_023411405.1 Pseudomonadota bacterium
GCGGCGGCGTTCGTCGAGATCGCGCGGGCGGCGCTGGGGGGCGCGGCGGCGCCCTGACGGCGCTGCGCCCGGCGCGGCCCGTGGGCAAGGTTCCGGCGGGGGGACTCTCCGATGCCGAACCGCAGCACCCTCATGCTCGCGCCCGGCGCGGACGTGCCGCCGGAGGGCGGCTCGATCCTCTTCATCGGCACCGCGACCGTGCTCGTGCAGCTCGGGCCGTTCACGCTCCTCACCGATCCGAACTTCCTCCACGCCGGCGACCACGCGCACCTCGGGTACGGGCTCACCTCGAAGCGGCTGACCGACCCCGCCGTGGAGATCGACGCTCTCCCGCCCCTCGACGCCTGCGTGCTGTCGCACCTCCACGGCGACCACTGGGACCGGGTGGCGACCGCCCGGCTGCCGAAGGGGCTGCCCGTGCTCACCACGCCGGCCGCGGCGCGGACGCTGCGGCGGCGCGGCTTCCGCGAGGCGCGCGCGCTCGATCCGTGGGACGAGATCACCCTCCGCCGCGGCCGCTCGTGGCTCCGGATCACCGCCGTCCCGGCCCGCCACGGTCCGCCGCTCGTGCACGCCGCGCTCCCCTCGGTCATCGGCACGGTCTGGGAGGTCGGCCACGGAGCGGGGCCGGTCCGGTTCCGCCTGTACGTCTCGGGCGACACGCTCCTGCACGATCGGCTCGCGGAGATCCCGCGGCGCTTCCCGCACCTGGACGTCGGCCTCTTCCACCTGGGCGGGACGCGCGTGCTCGGGCTCCTCGTGACCATGGACGCGGCGCAGGGGCTCCGGGCCGTCCGGCTCGTCGCGCCCGACCTCGCGGTGCCGATCCACTACGACGACTACACGGTCTTCAAGTCGCCGATCGAGGACTTCGCGCGCGCCGTGAAGGAGGCCGGCCTCATGGATCGGGTCCACTTCATCGCCCGCGGCGAGCGGCTCCCGCTCCGGTTCGGGGACGTCGCCCGCTCGATCGAGGCCGCCCGCGCCGGGGGCGCCCCGGCGTGGCCGCCGGAGGCGGAGCCGCGGCCGGACGAGCCGCACTGACTCAGCCCGGGAACAGCGCCCGGACGCCCTGCGCCGCGGCGATGAGCGGCTGCGGGAGCACGCCGGCCACGATCACCAGCACGGCGAAGGTCCCCGCGATGAGCTCGTAGCCGAGGGCGCGCGGGAGCGGCGCGGGATCGGGCACGGCCGGGGGATCGAGGAACATCGCCCGGATGATCCGCGCGTAGTAGTAGAGCGACACGGCGGTGTTGAGGGCCGCGACGACGAGCAGCACCGCGTACCAGCCGCCGCCCGCCCCGTCGACGCGCTCCCAGACGGCGGTGAAGAGGTACCACTTGCCGATGAACCCGGCGAACGGGGGGAGCCCGGTCAGCGAGAGCAGGAAGACGGTGAAGGCGATCGCGGAGATCGGCTGCCGCCGCACGAGGCCGCGGTAGTCGAGGATCGACTCCGAGCCGGTGGCGGCCGCGACGCGCATCACCACCACGAACGCCCCGAGGTTCATCACCAGGTAGACGGCGAGGTAGATGAGCACGCTCTGGAGCCCGGCGAGCGACGCGGCGGCGAGGCCCATCAGCGTGTAGCCGGCGTGGGCGATGGAGGAGTACGCGAGGAGCCGCTTCAGGTTTGTCTGGACGATGGCGACCAGGTTCCCGAGGGTCATCGTGACGGCGGCCACGATGCCGAGGACCGCGGGCCAGGGCACCGCGGCCAGCGACGCGCCGCCTTGCGGGAACACCTCGAGGAAGAACCGGAGGGCGAGCGCGAACCCCGCCGCCTTCGGGCCGACCGACAGGAACGCGGTGAACGGCGTGGGGGCGCCCTCGTACACGTCCGGGCACCACATGTGGAACGGGACCGCCGCGACCTTGTAGCCGATGCCCGCCGCGACGAAGGCGAGGCCGGCGACGACCGCGAGCCGGCCGCCGGCGAGCTCCGGGCCGGTCCCCTGGAGCGCGCGGGCGAGGGCCTGCCCGAGCTCGGAGAAGGAGAAGGTCCCGGCGAGGCCGTACAGGTAGCTCATCCCGAACAGCATCACGCCGGAGGCGACGCCGCCGTAGATGACGTACTTGAGCGCCGCCTCGGTGGCGCGGCGGTCGGCGCGCCGGAAGCCGGCGAGCACGTAGCTCGTCATCGAGACGAGCTCGAGGGCGAGGTACATCATGAGGAGGTCGGTCGCGCTCGCCATGAGGAACATGCCGAGCACGATCGCGGTGAGGAGCGCATAGAACTCGCCCCGCCGCGCGGGCGCGAGCTCGCTGCCGAGCGCGGTGACGAGGACGGTGACCGCGCCCGCCCCGAGGAAGAGCCACTTGAAGAACGTGGCGAGCGCGTCGCTCGCGATCATCCCGTTGAAGAGCGTCCGCGGCGCGTCCGGCTGGAGGGCGAGCAGCGCCGCGGCGGCCCCGAGCACGGCGAGCGCCGCGGCGGTGAGGCGCGCGGAGCGGGTCGGGCTCCGGCGCCAGACGAGGTCGAGCACCAGGAGGACGACCACGCCGGCGGTGAGCGCCAGCTCCGGGCGGAACCAGGCCAGGGACTCGAGGTTGGACTGGATGAGCGGGGTGAGGTCCATGTGGGTTCCAGCGCCTGGCTACGGAGGGAGGTCGAAGGCGGGCTCGGGGGCGAGGCTCGTTCGGCGATCAGAGCGGCGTCAGGCCCTTGATCAGCTCCTGCAGCGTCGGGGCGATGTGGCCCAGGACGGCCTGAGGATAGAACCCGAGCACGATCACCATCGCGCCCAGCGGGTAGAGGCTGATGCGCTCGCGCCAGTTGAGGTCGGGGTAGCCCTGGTACGCCGGGTTGAGCTTGCCCAGGAACATGCGGTGGATGGCCCAGAGGTAGTACGCGGCGGTGAGGACGACGCTCAGCGCGGCGAGGACCACGTAGCTCGTGTAGACCGGGAACGCGCCGGCGAAGACCGTGAACTCGGAGATGAAGCCGGCGAGCCCGGGCAGGCCGAGCGAGGCGAAGAAGGCGAGGCCCATGATCGCCGAGTACTCGGGGAGCGCCTGGGCGAGGCCCCCGAACCGCTCGATCTCCCGGTGGTGGGCGCGGTCGTAGATGACGCCGGCCACGAGGAAGAGCATCGGGCTGATGAGCCCGTGGGTGAACATGTTGAGGACGGCGCCGTTGATGCCCTGGGGCGTCATCGCGGCCATCCCGAGCAGCGTGAACCCCATGTGCGAGACGGACGAGTAGGCGATGAGCTTCTTGAGGTCCTTCTGCGCGAGGCAGACGAAGGCGGCGTAGACGATGTTCACGACGCCGAACGCGGCGATCGCCCCGGCCGCCCACTCGGTCGCCTCGCGGAGGAGCGGGTAGTTGAACCGGAGGATCCCGTACGGGCCCATCTTGAGGAGCACGCCCGCGAGGATGACGGAGATGGGCGTCGGCGCCTCGACGTGCGCGTCGGGCAGCCAGGTGTGGAAGGGGAACATCGGGATCTTGATCGCGAACCCGATGAACAGGGCGACGAAGGCGAGCTTGGCGAAGCTCATCCCGAGGATCGGCGCGGCGCCGTCGAACTGGCCGGCGGCCCCCTGCTTCGCGAGCTCGACCAGGTTGAAGGTGTGGTTCACCGAGAGGGTGCCGTCGGCGAGCGGCGCCGGGAGGCTGTTGTAGTAGATGCCGATGATGGCGAGCAGCATCAGCACCGAGCCGGCGAGCGTGTAGAGGAAGAACTTGATCGCCGCGTACTCCTTGCGCGGCCCGCCCCAGATGCCGATGAGGAAGTACATCGGCAGGAGCATCACCTCCCAGAACACGTAGAACAGGAACATGTCGAGGGCGACGAAGGTGCCCATCATGCCGGTCTGGAGGAGGAGCAGGAGGCCGAGGTAGCCCGGGACCATGCGGACCGAGAAGTGCTTCGGGTGCGCGTGGCCGTCGGCGTGGCCGTCCTCGACCATGCCCGCCATCTGCGCGGCGCGGGCGCCGGACCACCACGGCATGGAGGCGATGGTCGCGACGAAGGAGATGATCCCGGTGAGGAGGACCATCGAGATCGAGAGGCCGTCGACGCCCAGGTGGTACTCGATGTTGAACGACCGGATCCAGGTGAACCGGTGCACGAGCTGCATGCCCGTGCTGCCCCGATCGAAGCGCACCCAGGCGTCGATCGCCGCGAGGAGCGAGACGGCGCTCGCGACGAGCGCCACGGCGCGGGCGCCGTCGTCCGCGAACCGCTTCGGGAGGCGGAGCAGCGCGCGGAGCGAGACGAGGACCAGGATCACCGCCGCGCCGAGGAGCGGGACGAAGGTGGCCCAGGTGAGGACGGTTTCTCTGGGGAACATGTCGGGCCTCGCTACTGGAGGAGGAAGTTGAGGAGGACGACCACGAGCGCGCCGCCGAGCGCGCCGTAGAGGTAGGTCTGGACGCGCCCGGTCTGGAGCCGCCGGAGCGCGCCCCCCGCGCCGCGGGTCAGGTTCGCGACCCCGTTGACCGCCCAGTCGACGCCGTAGCGGTCGATGACGTCGCTGATCGCGGACGCGAACCGGGCGAGCGCGCCGACGAGGTTCACGAGCCCGTCGACGAGGTGGGCGTCGAACCAGGCGAGCAGCGCCGCGAGCCGCGCGACGGGACGGACCACGGCGAACGCGTACAGCTCGTCCACGTAGTACTTGTCGTGGACCACCGTCCAGGCGCGCGTGAACCGCGCCTTGAGCCGCGCAGGCACCTCGCTGCGGCCGTCCCTGTAGAGGGCGCGCGCCGCGAGCCAGCCGGCGAAGGCGGCCGCGACGCCGAGCCCCTGGAAGAGCCACTCGAGGGCGTGGTCGGTCTCGCGGAACCGGAAGAGCTCCATCGCCGGCGCCAGGACTGGCTCGAGCCAGCGCTCGAAGAGCGGCTCGTGGTGCGTCCAGAGCGCGGGCAGGCCGAGGAAGAGCGTGAGGACCGAGCCGGCGGCGAGGACCGCGAGGACGGAGGTGACGGTCCAAGGCGACTCGTGCGGCGTGTGGCCATGTCCCCCGTGCCCGTGCCCGTGCCCGTGCCCGGCATCGGCGCCCCCGCCTCCCCGATACGTCCCGCTGAACGTCATGTAGTACGACCGGTACATGTAGAACGCGGTGCCGGTCGCGGTGAGGAGCCCCAGCGCCCAGATCGCCGGGCCGAGCCACGGCACCGGGGCGCCGAACAGCGCGAGGTGGTCGCTCGTGAACGCCTTCCAGAGGATCTCGTCCTTCGAGAAGAAGCCGTTCGCGATCGGGAAGCCGGCGATGGCGATGCAGGCGACGAGGTACGCCCAGCGGGTCCAGGGCATGTGCCTCGCGAGCCCGCCCATCTTCCGCATGTCCTGCTCGTGGTGGCAGCCGAGGATGACCGAGCCGGCGGCGAGGAACAGCGTCGCCTTGAAGAAGGCGTGGGTGACGAGGTGGTAGGTCCCGGCCCAGTACGCGCCGACGCCCACGCCGATGAACATGAAGCCGAGCTGCGAGACGGTCGAGTAGGCGAGGACCTTCTTGATGTCGTACTGGAAGAAGCCGATCGTGGCCGCGAAGGCGGCCGTGAGCGCGCCCACGAGCGCCACCCAGCCCATCGCGCTCGGCGAGAGCGCGAACAGGAACGAGAGCCGGGCCACCATGTAGACGCCGGCCGTGACCATGGTGGCGGCGTGGATGAGGGCGGAGACCGGCGTCGGACCGGCCATGGCGTCGGGCAGCCAGACGTACAGCGGGAGCTGCGCGCTCTTCCCCATCGCGCCGATGAACAGCAGGAACGCGACCAGCGCGAGCACCGGGACGCCCCAGAGCGTCATGCCGGCGAGGCGCTCCCGGACGCCCGTCTCCTCGATCGTGAGCTGATCGCGGAGCTCGCGGAACGCGAGGGTCGGGCCGACCTTCACGCCGGCGACGGCGGTCGCCGCGGCCGCCGCGTCCCCGTCGAGCGTCCGGAGCTCCGCGACGGGCTGGTAGTCGGTCGCGCGCAGGCCGCCGCCCCCGGGCCGCGGCGCCCAGGCGCCGCCGAGGGCCCAGAAGAGGACCAGGATCCCGAGCAGGAACCCGAAGTCGCCGATCCGGTTCACCACGAAGGCCTTCATGCCGGCCTTCGCCTTCTCGGGGTCGGTGTACCAGAAGGCGATGAGCAGGTACGACGCGAGGCCCACGCCCTCCCAGCCGAAGAACATCACCGCGAGGTTGTCGCCCATCACCAGGAGCAACATCGCGAAGACGAACAGGTTCAGGTAGGAGAAGAACCGCCAGTACGAGGGCTCCTCCGCCATGTACCCGACGGAGAAGAGGTGGATGAGCGAGCCGATCCCGGTGATCACCAGGACGAGCGTCATCGAGAGCGGGTCGAGCGCGAAGGCGAGGTCGACCGAGAGCCGCCCGATGGTGAAGACGTTCCACAGCGCCTGGTGCAGCAGCCGGTCCTCCGCGGGCAGCCCCAGCAGCTCCACGAAGCAGGCCAGCGCCACGAAGAACGAGGCCGCCACCGCGGCGATGGCGATGGCGTGGACCACCCGCCTCCCGAACGCCCTCTGCAGCTTCGCGCCCAGCAGGACGTTCACGACGAACCCGGCGAGCGGCAGGGCCGGGATGAGCCAGAGCAGGCGCGCTGCCTGCGGCGCGGCGACGGCGTGTTCCATGCTCACTCCCTGAGGAGGTCCGCCTGGCGGACGTCGATGCTCTTCGAGGTCTGGAAGAGGGCCAGCACGATGGCGAGCCCGACCGCCGCCTCGGCGGCGGCGAGCACGATGACGAAGAGGGCGAAGACGTGTCCGCCCACCGCGCCGTCGCCGAACCGCTCGAAGGCCACGAAGTTCACGTTGGCGCCGTTCAGGATGAGCTCGACGCCCATGAGGACGCCGACGGCGTTGCGGCGGGTGGAGACGGTGACGAGCCCCAGCGAGAAGAGCAGGGCGCCCACCACGAGGTAGTGAGCCAGGGTGATCGTCATGGCGTGGAGTTCCTGCGGCGAAGGGGCCGGTGGGGCCGCTCCCCCTGAGCCTGTCGAAGGGCCACCAGGTAGTGCGCGAGCGTGATGGTCATGGACGTGGGTCGACGAGGGCGAGGAGTGCGGCCGCTCACCCTGAGCCTGTCGAAGGGCTAGTCGGCCTTGATCTCCTTGCGCGCGATGACGACCGCGCCGACGAGCGTGGCGAGGAGGACGAGCGAGGCGACCTCGAAGGGCAGGAGCCAGCGGGTGAGGAGGGCGTCGCCGATCGCGGCGGTGGTCGGCGCCATCGGACCCGGCGACCGGGCCCGCCACGGGGCGAGGAGCGCGACCGCGACCAGGACCGGCGCCATGGCGATGAAGAGGAGGAGCCCGCCGAACAGGCCGAAGGATCGGTTCGAGACGTTCACCTCGGTGATCTTGTTGGTGAGCATCACCGCGAAGAGCACGAGCACCATCACGCCGCCCACGTACACGAGGAGCTGGACGACGGCGACGAAGTCGGCGGAGAGGAGCACGTAGAGGGCGCCCGCCCCGAGCAGCGAGAAGAGCAGGCCGACCGCGCTGTAGAGGATGTTCCGGGCGAAGGCGACGAAGGCCGCGCCGCCGAGCGTGACCGCGGCGACCCCGTAGAACGCGCCCGCGGCGAAGCCGCCCTGGCCGGGCCGCGGGGCGGCGGCGGCGCCGTCCATCGCGGGGACGATGGCCACCGCGGCGACCGCGACGACGAACAGCACCACGAGCAGCGAGGCGGCGGCCCAGACGACGAGTCTGCGGGTCACGGCTTGTTCTCCTTCGGGCTCGGGGGGCCGGCTTCTTCGGCCCCTTGCTCAGAAGCCGCCAGGAACGCGGGCCCGCGCGCGTCCCAGCGGCGCGCCTCGAGCATCGGGCGGAGGATCGAGCCGAGCGGGGCCCGCGGGTAGTAGGTCGCGTCCTTCGCGACCTTGTACACGGGGAAGGGCTCCTCCGCCCAGCGGAAGGTGAGCGTGCGCAGGTCGGCGCTCGAGGCCTCGAACTCGCGGGTGTGCTGGATCGAGCCCGTGGGGCACGGCTCGACGCAGAGGCCGCAGTACATGCACTTCGCCTCGTCGATGTCGAACTGGGTGACGAGCCGCTGCTTGGGGTTGGCCGGATCCTTCTCCAGCACGATGGCGATGCAGTCGATGGGGCAGGCGCGCTCGCAGGCCTGGCAGCCGGTGCAGATGGCGGCGTCCACCTCGAGGAACCCGCGGTAACGCGCCGGCAGCGTGTCGCGCACCGGCAGCGGCGTGCGGTCGGGGTACTGGACCGTCACCGGCCGCCGGAGCAGGTGCGAGAGCGTGACGGACATGCCGTGCCAGATGGACCGGACGGTGGTCCCGATTGCGGCGGCGTAGGCGCGGACGTTCTGGGCCAAGGCTCGACTCCCGTCACCAGTTTGTGAGATCCACCCGATCGCCCGCCGCGGAGACGTTGCGGAGGGTCAGCCGGAGGAAGAAGAAGGCGGTCACGAGGGAGGCCGCGGTCAGCGCGTACCCCGTCGCGCGCCCGGCCCACGGCGCGGCCGTCACGAGCAGCTGCCAGAACAGCGTGCCCACGAAGCAGGCGAAGGCGAAGGGCACGAGGTACTTCCAGCAGAGCGACATCATCTGGTCGACGCGGATGCGTGGCAGGGTCCAGCGGATCCAGACGATGAGGTTCAGGACCGCGAGCGTCTTCGCCACGAAGACGACCATCGAGAGGACCTGGAGCCCCCACCAGCCGGCGCCCGGGACCGATCCCGCGGCGCCGCGGGCCGCCGCGTAGACCTCGGGGCCGACGAACGGCACCTGCCAGCCGCCGAGGAAGAGCGTCACCGCGATCGCCGACATCACCCACAGGTTCCCGAACTCGACCAGGAAGTAGATCGCGAACCGGAACGACGAGTACTCCGAGAGGTAGCCGGCGACGAGCTCCGACTCCGCCTCGGGGAGATCGAACGGCGTGCGGTTCCCCTCGGCGAGCTGGGCGATGAAGAAGACGACGAAGGCGACCAGCGCGAACGGGTTCGTGAAGACGTTCCACTCCCACGGCCAGGCGCCCTGCGCCGCGATCATCTCCTGCATGGAGAGGGTCCCGGCCATGAGCACCGGCACCATCGCGGCGAGCCCGGCGGGGATCTCGTAGGAGATCACCTGCGCCGCCGACCGCATCCCGCCGAAGAGCGACCACTTCGAGTTCGAGGACCACCCCGCGAGCAGGATGCCGACCACCACGAGCGCCGTGACCGACAGCACGTACAGCACGCCGACGTTCAGATCGGCGGCGACGAGGCTCTGGCCGAAGGGGAGGACGACGAAGGTGAGGGCGAACCCGACGATGACGAAGTAGGGCGCGGCGCGGAACAGGACGGCGTCGGCGTCGGCGGGGACGAGGTCCTCCTTGAGGAGGAGCTTCACCGCGTCGGCGACCCACTGGAGGAACCCGCCGGCGCCCACGCGGTTGTAGCCCACGCGGCTGGACATGCGGGCGAACACCCGCATCTCCCACCAGACCGTGATGCCGGAGACGACCGCGCCGAACGTGACGAGCACCACCGCGAGGACGGCGAGGCCGGCGGCGTGGAGGAGGAAGACCTCCCCCTCCGACCAGCCCGCGGGGACGATGGTGCGGAGCGGGGAGAGGGCCACGATGAGGCCGAACAGCAGGCCCGGGAGGCCGACGCCGACGGCGAGCGTGAGGCCCAGGACGGCGCGGGCGCGGCGCCGCGCGGCCGGCGAGGCCCTCTCGGGGAGAAGGGCGGCAGGCTCGCTCATCGATCGATCTCCGGGGCGACCACGTCCAGGGAAGCAATGAGGGCCACGAGGTCCGCGACCATCAGGCCGGGGGAGATCGCGTCCACGATCCCCATCGCGGTGAACGAGCCGGTCCGGACCCGCACCCGCGCCGCCTTCTCGGTCCCGTCCGACACCACGTAGAAGGCCATCTCGCCGCGCGCGCTCTCCACGCGCGACATCGCCTCGCCCGCCTCCGGCTTGATGCGGCGCGGGACCTTGGCCATGTACGCGCCGTCGGGGAGCGACTCGAGCGCCTGGCGGACGAGCTTCGAGGACTCGGCCATCTCCAGGCAGCGGACGTAGAACCGATCGAACGCGTCGCCGACCGTGCCGACGAACCCCTTGCCGACCGGGACCTGGAAGCGGAGCTGCGGATAGGCGGCGTACGGCACGTCGCGGCGCAGATCGAAGTCGACCCCGGAGCCGCGCAGGTTCGGGCCGGAGAGGCCGTAGTCGATGGCCATCGCGGCGGGGATCGGCGCGACGCCGGCGAGCCGCTTCACGAACACCTCGTTGAACGAGATGAGCCGGTCGAACTCGACGAGGAACCGATCGAAGTGGTCGAGGAAGCGGAGGGTGCGGTCGCGCCAGCCCTCGGGCAGGTCGAAGGCGACGCCGCCGATCCGGTGGTAGTTGTAGGTGAGCCGCGACCCGCAGAGCGCCTCCATGAGGTCGTTCACGGTCTCCCGCTCGCGGACGCCGTGGAGCATCGGCGTGAAGGCGCCGATGTCCATCGCCATCGTGCCCACCGAGAGGAGGTGGGACGCGATCCGGCAGAGCTCGCACGAGATGGCGCGGAGCCACTGGGCGCGGGGCGGGACCTCGAGCTTGAGCAGCCGCTCGACCGCGATCGCGTACCCCTCGTTCGGGAACATCGCGGCGACGTAGTCGATCCGGTCGGTGAACGGCATGAACCCGGGGTACCCGACCTGCTCGCCGATCTTCTCGATGGAGCGGTGCAGGTACCCGACGTCGGGGAGCGCCCTGCGGATCACCTCGCCGTCGGTCTCCACCATGAAGTTGATGACGCCGTGGGTGGACGGGTGCTGGGGACCGAAGTTGAGGATCATCTCCTCGCCGTCCGCCTGCAGCCGCCGGAGGATGAGCCGTTCCATGTTCAGGCCTTCTCGCCGGGGGCGGGGGTGGCGGGGGCCGCCGCGGCCGGCGCGGGCGACGCGACGGCGGCCTCGGGCTGCCGGAGCGCGCGGGCGCGCTCGTCCAGGCGGCGGAGCTCGACGAGCGGGTTCTCCCGGGTGTTGCCGATGCCGCGGTAGCCGCCGGCCTCCTGGTAGTCCTTGCGGAGCGGGTGGCCGATCCAGTCGTCCGGCAGGAGGATGCGCCGGAGATCGCCGTGGCCGGCGAACTCGACGCCGAACAGGTCGTAGACCTCGCGCTCGAACCACGTGGCCGCGCGCCAGACGCCCTCGACGGTGGGCACGCGCGGCGCCGCCCGGTCGGCCTCCACCTTGAGGACGATCGCGTGGCGGTGCTCGTAGGAGAACAGGTGGTACACGACCTCGATCACGTTCCGCTTCGGCGCGTCCACGGCCGTGAGGTCCTGGAGGAGGTCCATCCCCAGGGCGGGGTCCTCCTTGGCGAACCGGCAGACGTCGACGATCCGCGCGGCGCGCACGAGGCAGAACGGATCCACCTTCGGCTCGCCGAGCGGTCCCACGTCGTCGCCGAACCGGGCCGACAGCCGCTCCTGGACTTCCTGTTCCGTCATGCACACACTCCGCGTGATACCCCCGGGGGCGCCGCCCGGATGGCCGGTGGCCCCGTACCCCCGCACGCCCGGCCCGGGGGGGCCGGCGCCGGAGGCCGGACGAAGCGACGATCTGTGGAACAGCTCGCCGGTAGCGCGATCTACCGGGTCGCTGGGATGACGCGCGCGCCCTCGGGGCGGCGCTTCTCGGTCCACCGCTCGCGGCGGACGATCTCCTGCAATCGGATGAGCCCCTCGGTGAGGGCCTCGGGCCGCGGCGGGCAGCCGGGCACGTAGACGTCCACCGGGACGATCTTGTCGACGCCCTTGCACACGGAGTACGCGCCCTGGAACAGCCCGCCGCAGTTGGAGCAGGAGCCCATCGAGATCACGTACTTCGGCTCGGCCATCTGGTCGTAGAGGAGCTTGGCGCGGACCGCCATCTTGTAGGTGAGCGTGCCCGCGACGATCATGAAGTCGGACTGGCGCGGCGAGGCGCGCGGGATCGCGCCGAAGCGCATCAGGTCGGCCCGGGGCCCGCCGGTCTGGATGAGCTCGATGCCGCAGCACGCGAGCCCGAACAGCAGGTACCAGAGCGAGTTCTCGCGGGCCATGTTGATGAGCTGATCGAGCTGGCTCGTGTGGAAGAGGGTGACGTCGCCGCTCGCCTCTCCCTGGCCCATCTTCGCCGCCATCGTCTCTCCCGTTCCCCGTCCCTCGTCCGATCCGTGTCTATGCCGCGGGCCGATCGTGCGCCACGTCCGCGACCGGCGCGGGGCCCGCGGCCGGCGCCTCCGGCGCCCGCTCGTCGAGCTTCTTGACCCACTCCAGATCGCCGCGCGCCCACACCCACGCCAGGCCGGCGACGAGGATCGCGGTGAAGATCAGGAGCTCCACGAGCGCCACCCACGCGGCAGGGCGCTGCTCGAGGAGGCCCGTCCGCACCCAGTCCCGGTAGACCGCCGCCACCGGGAACGTGAGCGCGATGTCCACCTCGAAGATCACGAAGACGAGCGCGACCAGGTAGAACCGCGGATTGAAGTTGAACCAGGCCACCCCGACGGGCCGCTCGCCGCACTCGTAGATGCTGGCCTTCTCGGCGGTCGGCACGCGCGGCCCGAGGAGCCGCGAGAGCGTGATGCCGCCGAAAGCGACGGCGATCGCGACGAGGGCGAACGCCAGGACCGCGCCGAAATGGAATCCCATGCGGGTTGCCTTGAGTGTGCGTATCCTCTTGCCAACAATGAGGAAACGCAGGAGGGGGATACTCCCGTGCGGGCACCCAAGTCAAGTGCCCGGAAACCGTTGACAAAACTGGACCGCGCAGGCAGTTAAGGGCCCGTCTGCACCCCCCTGCGAACATGAACGAACTCCTGGTCTACGTCCCCATCGCGCTCGTCACCGCCCTGGGGCTCGCCGTCGGGCTCCTGATGCTGTGGCTCTCGAACGTCCTCGGGCCGCGGCGGCCGAGCGCGGTGAAGGAGACGCCCTTCGAGTTCGGCTCGCAGCCGGTCAGCTCGGCGCGCGAGCGGTTCGGGGTCAAGTTCTACACGGTCGCGATCCTGTTCATCGTCTTCGACGTCGAGGCGGTGTTCGTCTACCCGTGGGCGGTCCTCCTCGCGGACGGGCTGGGCTGGCCCGGTTATGTCTCCATGGGGATCTTCGTCGCGACCCTGGTGGCCGGCCTGGCGTACGTCTGGAAGAAGGGCGTGCTGGACTGGGCGGACTGACCGGCGACCGATTCCCTGGTCCGGAGGCAACGTACCGATGGTGTCCGAACTCGACGGCGTGCCCGCCCTCACCACGCGGCGCGAGGAGGCGCTGACCGGCCTCGCCGGCCTGGTGTCGAAGGGCCTGGGGTGGGCGCGCAAGTACTCCCTGTTCCAGTACCCCTTCGTCACCGCGTGCTGCGGCATGGAGTACATGACGCTCTCGTCGGCGCGCTACGATCTCGACCGCTTCGGCGCGGCGCTGCCGCGGTTCTCGCCCCGGCAGGCCGACCTGCTCATGGTCGTCGGCACGGTCAACTGCAAGCAGGCGCCGATCCTGCGCCGGGTCTGGGAGCAGATCGCGGAGCCGAAGTGGGTCATCGCCTTCGGCGTGTGCGCGAGCTCCGGCGGCTTCTACGACAACTACGCCACCGTCCAGGGGATCGATCGGATCGTCCCGGTCGACGTCTACATCCCCGGCTGCCCCCCGCGGCCGGAGCAGGTGCTCGACGGGATCATGCTCCTGCAGAAGAAGATCCAGAACCAGCCCAACCGGCTCACCGCGAGCTGGCCCCGGCCCGAGGCGGCCGGCAGCCGGGAGGGCTAGAGGCTCCCATGTCCAAGGCCGTCATCGACGCGCTCGTCGAGCGCTTCCCCGACGCCGTGTACGACGCCTACGAGGGCGTCGGCGGCGACGACTGCGCGTTCGTGAAGAAGGACCGGATCGCCGAGGTGTGCCGCCACCTCCGCGAGGTCGAGCGGTTCGATCTCGCGCCGTACATCACCGCGGTGGACTACCTCGGCGTGGAGCCGCGGTTCGAGGTGGTCTACAACCTCCTCTCGCTCCCGCGGAACGCGCGCATCCGCCTGCGGGTGAAGGTGCCCGAGGGGGAGGACGGCGTGGTGCCGTCGGTGACCGGCGTCTGGCGCGGGGCCGACTGGTTCGAGCGCTACTGCTTCGACATGTACGGGATCCGGTTCACCGGGCACCCCGACCTGCGGCGCCTCCTCATGTACGACGAGTTCGTGGGGCACCCGCTCCGCAAGGACTATCCGCTCAAGGGCCGGCAGCCGCTCGTCCCGGAGCGCGAGATCCCCGACATCTTCCGCGGCCCCGGGCCCGAGGGCAGGGACTGACCATGGCCTCGCAGACCGTGAACGAACTCGAGTCCGTCGGGCCGGCCGGCCTCGACACCCGCGCGACCCCCGGCTCCTTCGGCGCCGGCGAGGCCGCCCATCCGCTCGGCCGGGAGGCGCGGCCGGTGGCGCCGGGGGAGCTCGACGCCCCGCTGCCGGCCAAGCGCATGGTCGTGAACCTCGGTCCCTCCCACCCGGCGATGCACGGCGTGACGCGGGCGGTGGTGGAGCTCGAGGGCGAGACCATCCGGTCGATGAAGCTCGACATCGGCTTCCTGCACCGGGGGTTCGAGAAGAGCTGCGAGAACGTCACCTGGACGCAGTGCTTCCCGTACACCGACCGGCTCAACTACGTCAGCTCGATCATGAACAACGTCGGGTTCGCGCTGGCGGTGGAGAAGCTCTGCCGCCTCGAGATCCCCGAGCGCGCCCGCTACCTGCGCGTCGTGACGAGCGAGCTCCACCGGATCTGCGATCACCTCACGCTCGTCGGCGCGATGGGGCTCGAGCTCGGCGCGATGACGGTGTTCCTCTACGCCATCGAGGCGCGGGACGTGATCTGGGACCGGCTCACCGAGCTCTGCGGCGCCCGGCTCACCTCCAACTACGCGCGCATCGGCGGCGTCGCCCGCGACATGCCCGACGGCTGGGCGGAGAAGACCCTCGCCACCCTCGACCGCGCGGCCGCGCTTCGCGACGAGGTCGACGGCCTCCTCACGCGCAACCGCATCTTCGTGGACCGGACCCGCGGGACCGGAAAGATCACGCGCGAGGACGCGATCGAGCTCGGCTTCACCGGCCCCTGCCTGCGCGCCTGCGGCGAGCCGTACGACCTCCGGAAGGCGGCCCCGTACCTCGTCTACGATCGGCTGGAGTTCGACGTCCCGGTGGGCACGAACGGTGACAACTTCGACCGCTACCTCATGCGGATGGAGGAGATGCGCCAGGCGGACAAGATCGTCCGCCAGTGCTTCGCGCAGATGCAGCCGGGCGAGATCATCGTCGCCGACTGGGCGTACGCGCTCCCGCCCAAGCCGCAGGTCTACGGGACCATCGAGGGCGTGATGGCCCACTTCAAGCTCGTGATGGAGGGGATCAAGGTCCCCGCCGGCGAGGCCTACAGCTACACCGAGGCCGCCAACGGCGAGCTCGGGTTCTACGTGGTCTCGGACGGCGGCGGGCGGCCCTACAAGCTCGGCCTGCGCGCGCCGGGCTGGCCGATGCTGGCCGCCCTCCCGCACATGACGAAGGACGCGCTGCTCGCCGACCTCGTCCCCACCTTCGACAGCATCAACATGATCGGCGGCGAGGTGGAGCAGTAGCGCTCGCCCTTCGACTCCGGCCCTGCTGCGCAGGGCCTACGCTCAGGGCGAACGGAGTCACGACAAGAGGAAGAGATGGCCGACGAGACCAAGCCCGCAGCCGCCCCGCCGCCCAAGCCGGCGGGCCCGCCCGCGCCGCCGCCGCCGAAGAACCCCGGCTTCGTGACCGCGACCATCGACGGGCGCGAGGTCGTGGTGAAGCCCGGCATGAACGTGCTCGAGGCGGCGAAGTCGGCCGGGATCGAGATCCCCTACTACTGCTACCACAAGCGGCTCAGCATCGCGGCCAACTGCCGGATGTGCCTGGTCGAGATGTCGAACGCGCCGATGGGCAAGCTCATGCCGGCGTGCCAGATGCCGCTCGCCGAGGGCGTGACGGTCAAGACCGACTCGCCGCGGGTGAAGGACCAGCAGCGCGCCACGCTCGAGTTCCTGCTCCTCAACCACCCGGTCGACTGCGCCATCTGCGATCAGGCCGGCGAGTGCAAGCTGCAGGACTACTACATGCAGCACGATCGGCAGCCGTCGCGCCTCGACGTCCCCAAGGTCGTGAAGGGGAAGCGGCTCTATCTCGGGCCGATGGTCACGCTCGATCAGGAGCGGTGCATCCTCTGCACGCGCTGCGTCCGGTTCATGCGCGAGGTGGCCAAGGACCCGCAGCTCGGCGTCGCCCAGCGCGGGACCGAGAGCTTCATCGAGACCGCCCCGGGCCAGCCGCTCGACAACAAGTACTCCGGCAACGTCGTCGACATCTGCCCGGTCGGCGCCCTCACCAGCAACGACTTCCGCTTCCGCGGCCGGGTCTGGTTCATGAGCGCGGCCCGGTCGATCTGCACGGGCTGCGCCCGCGGGTGCAACACCTTCCTCGACTACCTGAACGACACCACCTACCGCTACCGCCCGCGCGAGAACGACGCCGTCAACCAGGAGTGGATGTGCGACGACGGCCGGCTCACGTACAAGCACCTGAACCGCGGCCGGGTGCTCGCGGCCCGTGAGGGCGCGGCGCAGGGCGGCGCCGAGGTCACCCGCGCCGCCGCGGTCGCGCGCGCGGCCGAGATCCTGTCGGACCACGCGAAGGACGGTGGCCTCGCGGTCCTCGTCTCGCCGGTCGCCTCGCTCGAGGACGTGCTGGTGGCGCTCTCCGTCGCCCGCGACGGCCTGGGCGTCGGCGAGGTGTTCGTCGGCGGCCGCCCCGACGGCTGGCAGGACGACCTCCTCAAGCGCGCCGACGAGAACCCGAACCGCAAGGGCGTCGAGCTCGCCGCGCAGGCGCTCGGCCTCGCGGCGCAGCCGTTCGCGGAGCTCCTCTCCGCCGCGCGCGCGGGCAAGGTGAAGGCGGTCTGGGCCATCGGGACCGAGGTGCCGGCCGAGGGCGCCGCGGCGGCGCTCGCCGGGGCGGCGATCGTCGCGCAGGCCACGAACGACGACGCCCTCGCGCAGGCGGCCCAGGTGCTGCTCCCCGCGTCGCCGCACGCCGAGTCCGACGGCACGTTCGTCAACTTCGAGGGCCGGGCGCAGCGGTTCGAGATGGCCTACTTCCCGCGCGGCGAGTCACGGCCGCACTGGCAGCTCGCGGGCGAGCTGGGCAAGCACCTCGGGCTCTCGCTCCAGTACGCGTCGGCCCGCGAGGTCTTCCGCGCGCTCGGGCCGAAGCTCGGGGCCGCGCTCGGCGCGTTCCTCTGGGACTCGCTCCCGTCGCTCGGCAAGCGCCCCGGCCTCATCCCGCTCGCGGCGGGGACCGTCGACGGCCGCCTCGCCGGCTACCGCGAGCGCGTGCCGCCGGAGACGAGCGAGGACCAGCGGCGCGCCCTGCAGCGGCTCCCCAACCAAGGAGGCCGTCCGTGAAGCGCTTCTTCGGGATGACCGCGGTCCTCCTCGGGCTGCTCGTGGCGCTCGTGGTCCTGGGGGCCGTCGGCTACCTGGGCATCCGGCTGCTCGCCGGGCTCTTCAGCGGGGACTCCTGGAGCCCCGTGGGCGCCTTCCTCGGCGCCTCGATCTCCAACATCCTCGTGATCACGCTCGGCCTGCTCATGATCGCGGCGGCGCTGCTCACGGTCGCCGAGCGGAAGTGGTCCGCCCTGCTCCAGAACCGCATCGGCGCCAACCGGATCAAGGTGTTCGGGAGGTTCTCGCTCGGCGGGATCCCGTACGTCCTCGCCGACGCGCTCAAGATGCTGACCAAGGAGCGGGTGGAGCCGACGGGCAACACCCGGTTCATCTACCAGCTCGCGCCCGTCCTCTCCTTCGCCCCGGTGTTCGCGCTCGCGGCGGTGGTGCCCATCGGGCCGCCGATCGCGCTCTCGGACATCCCGTGGTTCTCCGACGCGCCGGCGAGCGCCGGGAGGTTCGCGATGCAGATCGCGGACCCCGACGTCGGGCTCATCTTCGTCTTCGCCTTCGCGTCGCTCGCGGTGTACGGGACCGCGCTCGCCGGCTGGGCCTCCAACAACAAGATGGCGCTCCTCGGCGGCGTCCGCGCCTCGTCGCAGATGATCAGCTACGAGGTCTCGCTCGGGCTCGGGCTCGTGGGCTGCATGATCGCGTACCGGACGCTCGGCCTGCAGGGGATGGTCGAGGCGCAGGGCACCTCGGTGCTCGGGGGGACGCCGGCGCTCGGCATCCTCCTCCAGCCGATCGGGTTCCTGGTGTTCTTCACGAGCGCCTTCGCCGAGACGAAGCGCGCGCCGTTCGACCTGCCCGAGGGCGAGAGCGAGATCGTCGGCTACTTCGTCGAGTACTCGGGCATGAAGTTCGGCCTCATGTTCCTCGCCGAGTTCGCCGAGATCGTGGTGCTCTCGGCCATCGTGACCGCGGTCTTCCTGGGCGGGTGGCACCCCATCCTCTTCGAGGGCTGGCTGCGCGAGAACCTGTCCGCGTTCTGGTTCGCCGCGGTGGGCGCGGGGGCGTTCCTGGCCAAGATGATCGTCCTCATGTGGCTCCAGCTCGTCATCCGCTGGCTCCTCCCGCGCTTCCGGTACGACCAGATCCAGAAGCTCTGCTGGAAGATCCTGCTCCCGGCGGCGCTCGCCAACATCTTCATCACCGGAGCGGCGGTGCTCCTCGACCCGAGCCTCCGGCTCCTCGCCTGGATCGGCCTCGCCGAGCTCGTCGTCATCGGCGTCGTCACCGCCGCCGCGGGGCGCGCCGGAACCGCGGAAGGCCACTCCGTGGCGAGTCACGCCCAGAGCGTCGCGGGCCATTAAGAGAGGTCCTCGGAACCGCCATGCCCTACAAGCTCCAGCCCGCCGCCACCGGCCTGCGCGAGTCGATGTACTTCCCCGAGGTCTTCCGGGGGATCGGTACCGTCGCGCGCCACTTCTTCCGGAACCTGTTCTTCTCGCGCGATCCCAACCCGGACATCCTCGCCCGGCCGCGCGACGGGTTCGGGACCTCGGACAACGTCACCATCCAGTACCCCGAGGAGCTGCAGCCCTATCCGCCCGGCTACCGCGGGCTGCACCGGCTCGTGCCGCGCGCCGACGGGAAGCCGCGCTGCGTGGCCTGCTACATGTGCGCCACCATCTGCCCGGCGCAGTGCATCTACATCGAGGCGGGCGAGTACGCGGACGACCCGATCGAGAAGTACCCGGTCAAGTTCGTGATCGACGAGCTGCGCTGCATCGTCTGCGGCTTCTGCGTCGAGGCCTGCCCCAAGGACGCGATCCGCATGGACACCGGCGAGCACACGCCGCCGTCCTACGAGCGCGCGGCGCAGATCTGGGACGAGAAGCGGCTCCTCCGCGGTCCGCCCGTCAGCTACCACTACGATCCCTGGCTGCGCCGCCCCTCGACGCTCGCGCCCGAGGACGTCGAGAAGGCCCGCGCGATCGCCCGCCCGTTCCCGTCCATGGCGACCGACGAGGCGAGCCAGACGCCGGGGTTCTCGGTCCGCGCGCTCGCCGCAGAGGCCAAGGCGCGGGGCGAGGGCGGGGCGCGGTAGCCCCGGATCGTCCGCTCACCCTGAGCCCGCCGAAGGGCGAAAAAGCGAAGCCCGCGGGCCCGGAGCCGGGCGCGCGGGCTTTCGTGCTGCGAGCGGCGGCTCGCCTAGAACTTGAACCGGGCCCCGAACAGCAGGGTCGTCGTGGTCTGGTCGTAGTCGCCCCAGTGCGGGTGGAACATCAGCTCGAGCGGGAACTGCACCTGGCGGTTCATCTGATAGAACGCGCCGACGCCGAGCCGCATCGTCGCGCCGCTGAACGCCTCGCCGTCCACGGAGAGGCGCGAGAAGCCGAGGCCGAGGTCGGCGTACCCGCCGAACTGCGGGTTGGCCTGGTAGATCAGGCGCGCCGCCGGGAGGATCTCGAACACATTCGCGTCGTGCTCGAGCCCGGAGTAGGAGACGGTGACGACGCCGGCCACCTGGAGGTTGGGGGACGCCCGGACGATCGGGACCTCCCCGTCGAGCCGGAGCTGGTAGCCGCTGGCATCGCTTCCCCACTCGGCGCCGCCGAGGATGCCGAGCGTGAAGCCGCTTCCGCCGGTCTGCGCGGTCGCCGCGGCCGGCGCGAGGAGCGCGGCGGCGAGGACGAGTCCGGTGAACGAGCGCGAGGTCATGTCACTCTCCTGAAAGGGTTTCGCTGAGCGGACGGCATCCTAACCCCGAACCGACCGTACGGAAACGGATCGTGTAGGGGGTGCGACCGGGAGTGATGTAGGACTTCGGCGTGCGCCCCAAGATGGGGCCCGGTGAACCAGCCGGGACGGTCAGGCGCGGGCGGCGCCCGATCCCCCCGCGACGCCCCTCCGGGCGGCGACGTAGGCGGCGACCGCCAAGCCCATGACCAGGCCGGCGATCGGCGGTCCGACGAGATCCACCCACTCCACGGCCCGCGTCGGATGCAGGAGCGCGTGGAGCGCGCGACCCAGCGAGAACGTCGCGTCGCCGCGCGAGAGCTTGAGCGCGAGGAGGAGGAGGTTGAGGGCGTACGCGACGAGCGTGCCGGCGAGCGCGCCGACCGCGGCGCGGCGACCGAGCTCGTGCACGGTGACCGGAGTGCCGTAGGCCGGGGGGGCCTCGTCGCGGTCGATCGCCTCGGGGATGTCCCGCGCGCGCCAGGGGACGAAGCGCTGGAGGAGCAGCATCCCGGGGAGGGCGACCGGGATGGTGAGGAGGAAGAAGTCCCGCCAGCCGATGGCGTCGACCAGCGCGCCCGCCGGCGGCCCCGCGAACGTGCGCCCGAGCGCGAAGATCGAGGAGAAGAGGGCGTACTGCGTCGCGCTGAACCGCTTCTGCGTGAGGCGGAGGAGGAGGACGCCGAAGGCGCCGGTGCCCATGCCCGAGGTGCTGGCCTCGATCGCGCTCGCCGCGTACATCACCGGGCGGTTCACGCCCACCTCGGCGACCGCCACGTACCCCAGGTTCGACACCGCCTGGAGCAGCCCGAACACCCACAGGGCGCGACCGAGCCCCATCGAGCTGGCGAGGATCCCGCCGAGGAACGTGCCGAGGATGGTGGCGACGAGGCCGATCGTCCCCTGGCCCACGCCGATGTCCGCGGGCGTGTACCCGAGCTGCCCGAGGAACGGGGAGACCAGCGCGCCCGCGAGGTTGTCCGCGAACTTGTAGAAGAAGAGGAAGGCGGCGATCTCGAGCGCGCGCGGGTGCCGGAAGAACCCGACGAACGGCTCCCAGACGGCCGCGCGGAGCGTCCGCGGGGGCGGGGCCGGCTTCTCCGGCTCGGGCGCGGCGACGGTCACCGCGGCGAACGGGACGAACAGCGCGGCGACGGCCGCGAAGCTGCGGGCCCACCCCACGCTCGGGCCGAACGTGTTGAGGAGGCGCCCCATGAACATGCCCGCCCGCGCCAGCGCGTTGCGGGCGCCCACGGCGACGCCGCGCTCCTCGGGCCGCAGCACGTCCACGGCGTAGGCGTCCACCGCGATGTCCTGCGTGGCGGAGGCGAAGGAGAGGACCAGCGTGAGCAGCGCGACGATGCCCGCGGCCGGCGCCGACGCCTCGAACGCGAGCGCGCCGAGGGTGACGAGGAGCATCAGCTGTCCGATCAGGATCCAGGCGCGCTTGCGGCCCCACGACGGCGCGAAGCGATCCATGAGCGGCGACCAGAGGAACTTGAACGCGTACGGGATCTGCGCCGCCGAGACGAGCCCGATGGTCTTGATGTCGATCCCGGTCTGCTGCATCCAGTAGGGGATCGTGAAGATCACGACCCCGAGCGGGAGGCCGGAGGGGAACGACAGGAGCGAGACGGCGCCGGTGCGCCAGCTCGTGAAGGCGGCTGCGAAGGAGGATCGCTCGCGGGGCTCGGGCACGGGTCCGCAGCCTAAGAGGTGGGACAGGCCGCGGCAAGGAGGTCAGGGGCCGATCGGCCGCACCGCCGCCGCGAACTCCGCCGCGCTCCGCGTGTTGAGCACCTCCCCCCTGCGGACCCAACCCCGGCGGGCGGTGGTGACCGCGTACCGGAGGTAGCCGAGCGAGGCGGTGGAGTGCGCGTCCACCGAGAGCACGATCGGGATGCCCCGCGCGCGTGCGGCGCGCAGGTGGCGCGGCTCGAGGTCGAGCCGGCGCGGATCGCCGTTCACCTCGACCGCCCCGCGCGAGGCGGCGAGCGCGTCCAGCACCTCCTCGACCCGGACCGCGTACGGCTCGCGCTCGAGCAGCAGGCGGCCCACCCCGTGCCCCCAGATCTTGAAGACGGGGACCGACATGGCGCGCACGAGCCGCCGGGTCATCTGGTCCTCGTCCATCTTCATCCGCGCGTGGACGCTCGCGACCACCACGTCGAGCTCCTCGAGGATCTCGTCCGGCCAGTCGAGCGCGCCGTCCTCGAGCACGTCCGCCTCGCTCCCCCGCAGGAGCTTCACCTTCACGCGCTCCTGCACCCGCTCGATCTCGTCCCACTGCGCCCGCAGCCGATCGGCGGTGAGCCCGCCCGCGTACCCCGCGGTCTGCGAGTGGTCGGTGATGGTGAGGTACTCGATCCCGAGCGCGTCGGCGGCCCGCGCCATCTCCTCGACGGAGGCGCGCCCGTCGGACCAGGTGGTGTGGCAGTGGACCATGCCGCGCACGTCCTCCAGCCGGACGAGGTCCGCGGGCAGGGTGCCGTCGCGCGCCGCCGCGAGCTCCCCCGCGTCCTCGCGCAGCTCCGGCGGCACGTAGGCGAGGCCGAGCGCGCGGTACAGGGCCTCCTCGCTCTCGACCGGGACCTTCTGCGAGGGATCCGGCGGGAGCTCGCCCTTCGACAGGCTCACGGTGCGCGGGCCATCGAGCGGCAGCCGGTAGAGCCCCCATTCGCTCAGGGTGTACCCCTGGTCGCGGGCGATGCCCCGGAGCTTCACGTGGTGCGCCTTCGAGCCGGTGAGGTGGTGGAGCAGGGTGGGGAAGTCCTCCGGCGGCACCACCCGGAGGTCGACGTGCATCCCGCCCGCGAGGCGGGCGGTGATCTTGGTGTCGCCCTGGGAGGTCACCTCGGCGGTGCCGGGCCAGCCGGCGAGCGCGTCGGCCATGGCGCCGGGGTCGTGCGAGGCGGCGACGACGTCGAGGTCGCCCACGGTCTCGCGCCCGCGCCGCGCCGAGCCGGCG
>JAEYOU010000494.1 GCA_023411405.1 Pseudomonadota bacterium
GTACGCGCACGACTGAACGGCCGCCGGCCCCTTGCGAGGCGCCGCGCCCGGGCCCACGTTTCGTCCACCTCGAAAGGAGCGCGGGCGATGGGACTTCTCGACGGCCTCATGGGCGCGATCGGCGGGCAGCAGGGCGCGGGCGACTTCATCCGGCGCTTCGAGCGCGGCGCGCCGTGGGACGGCGTCGACGACCGGGAGACGCTCGAGACCTACGGCCGCGTCTCGAAGGCGCTGCCGGCCGACGAGTACCGGCACGCCGCCGAGGAGACGTTCGCCCGCTTCTCCCCGGAGGAGCGGCGGCAGTTCGCGGAGCACCTCCAGCAGCAGGCACGGCGGCAGGACTTCAGCTTCCCCGACCTCGTGGGCGGCGCGAGCCCGGAGCGCGTGCAGGAGCCGGGCATGCTGGCCGAGCTCACGTCGCGCCTCCACGGCGCGGGTCCGGGAGTCCTCCGGGGCCTGCTCGGAGGCGGCGGCGGGGCGCTGTCCAGCCCGCTCGCGAGGGCGGCGCTCGCGGGCATCGCCGCCATGGCGATGAAGCGGTTCATGGGCGGCGGGGGCCGCTGAGCCGCGCGCCCCGGTTACCCCTGGGCGCGCCGCGGATCCATCCAGAAGGCCTCCCAGTGGTGGCCGTCGGGGTCGTAGAAGCTCCGCTCGTACATGAACCCGTGGTCCACGGGCTCCATCGCCGGAGCGCCCCCCGCGTCCAGGGCGGCGCCGACGAGCGCGTCCACCGCGGCGCGGCTCTCGCACGAGAAGGCGACGAGCGCCTCGGTCTGGCGGGCGGTGTCGCACGGTTCGCGCTTCGTGAACGTCCGGAAGAACCGCTCCTGGAGGAGCATCACGAACCCGAGCGCGCTCACCACCATGCACGCGGCGTTCGCGTCGGTGAACCGCGGGTCGAACTCGAACCCGAGCCCGGCGAAGAACGCCTTGCTCCGCGCGAGGTCGCGGACGGGGAGGTTCACGAAGAGCTGACGCTGGGCCACGGGGCGCTCGCGGGATCGAGCTCCGGGGGCAGCCCGAAGCGCGGGAAGTGGACGGCGGTGTCGAGGAAGTGGGTCATCGAGGCGATGCGATCGCCCTCGAGCTCGACGAGGACGAGCGACCACGGCCGGAGCGGCGCCCCCGGGCCGGCGGGCTTGTACTGGCCGAACGCCGGGAGGCCGTTGGCGGCGGTCGGGACGAGGCGGGAGCCGCGGCAGGCGATGCCGCGCCCCAGGAACCAGTCGCGGACGGCCTGCGGCCCGCGCAGCCAGAGCGTGTACGGCGGCATCGACAGGGTCGCGTCCTCGCGCAGGAGCGCGGTGAGCGCGTCGAGGTCGTACCGCTCGAACGCCTCGACGTACCGCCCGAGGAGCGTCTCCTGCGCCGGCGTGAGATCCGAGAGCCGCTCGGGCGGCGCCTCCTCGGCGAGCGTCGCCCGCGCCCGCTGGAGCGCGCTGTTCACGGCCGCCGCCGTGGTCTCGAGCGCGCCGGCGATCTCCGCCGCCGACCAGCCCAGCACCTCCGCGAGGAGGAGCGCGGCGCGCTGCCGGGGCGGGAGCCGCTGCAGGGCCGCGACGAACGCGAGGCGGATGCTCTGCCGGAGGGCGACGCGCTCGGCAGGATCGGCGTCGGCGGGGATGGCGTGGACGTCCGGGATCGGCTCGAGCCAGTGCGTGCGCGGTCGCTCGACGAGGTCGTCGTGCACGGTGCCGACCGGCCCCATCGCGACCGGCCGCTCCCGCCGCGCCCGGTCGCCGAGCGCGTCGAGGCAGACGTTCGTCGCGATCCGGTAGAGCCACGTCCGGAGCGAGGCGCGGCCGTCGAACCCGTCGAGGGCGCGCCACGCCCGGACGAGCGTCTCCTGCACCGCGTCGTCCGCCTCGTCGGGCGAGCCGAGCATTCGGTAGCAGTGCCCCACGAGCGCTTCCCGGTGCTGCTGCAGCTGTTCCGCCGTCACCATGGCCTCCGCTACATAGACGGCGGCGCGCCCCGCGCATCATCGCGCCCCGTTCGGGCTCGCCGCCGGGCCGGGCTCGCGAGGCGAGCGCAGGGCATGCGGGAGCATGCCCCGGAGCGAGCGGGGGCCTGGGGGGGCCGAGCCTCACCCGGCCCCCCAGCAAGAAAGCCGCTCGCGCCCGCCGGGCGCGCGCGCTACGCCTCGGGCCATGGACCCACGCGACTACGAGCGCTTCACCGCCGCGCTCGCCGAGCGCCTCACCCGCGACGCCGACGTGCTCGGCCTCGTGGCGCTCGGCTCCATGTCGGGGCTCCCGCCGCCGCCCGACCGGTTCTCGGATCACGACTTCTTCGTCGTCACCCGCGCGGGCGCGCAGGAGCGGCTCCGCGCGGATCCCGGGTGGCTCCCGGCGCCCGGCCGGATCGTGCTCTGGCATCGGGAGACCGCGCACGGCTGCAAGGCGATCTGGGACGACGGTCACCTGGCCGAGCTGGCGGTCTTCGACCTCGAGGAGCTCGCGGTGGCGCGCGTGAACCGGCTCCGCGTGCTGCTCGACCGCGCCGACGTCGCGCGCCGGATGGAGGCGGTGCGCGCCGCGACGGCGGCGAGCACCCCGCGCCCCGACCTCCGGTTCGAGGCCGGGCAGCTCCTCGGGGCGCTGCTCGTGGGGGGCCTGCGGGC
>JAEYOU010000366.1 GCA_023411405.1 Pseudomonadota bacterium
GGACGGCGCGGCGCCCGGGATCGGCGTCGGGGTGGAGCTCCGGATCGACGCGCGGCGCTCGGCCGGTTCCCGCCGGCGGGAACCGCCCGAACCGCACGGCGCCCTGCGGGCAGACGTCGAGGCAGTCGAAGCAGGCCACGCACGCGTCGAAGTCCACGCGCCGGCGCGCCGCGTCGATGCAGCCGGCCTTGCAGCCCTTCTCGCAGACGCCGCACGCGTTGCAGCGCGCCTCGTCGATGCCGACGCGGAGCACGGTCCGGCGCGCCGCCAGCCGGAGCACGGCGCCCGCGGGGCAGAGCAGGTTGCAGAAGAGCCGGCCCCGCCGGAGCGCGAGCGCGGCGATCGCCGCCAGCGACCCGAGCGCGACCGCGAGCGCGTCCCAGGCGAACGCCGGGGGCACGACCGGCTGGAGCGCGTAGACGTGCTCGGCGGCGAGCGCGCGAGAGAGACCGTTCACCGCCTGGGCGAGCACGGGGCGGACGGCGGAGGCGAGGATCCGGCCGAAGGCCGAGTACGGCTCGAGCAGCCCGAGCGCGAGCTGCGATCCGGCGACGGCGAGGGCGAAGGCCGCGCCGGCGATCGCGAGGTGGGCGAGCCGCCGCGGCGGGAGGGCGCGGAAGCGGAGCCGCCGCCGGCGCGCCCACCGGTCGCCGAGGCGGATGAAGAGATCCTGGAGCGTGCCGAGCGGGCAGAGGGTCGAGCAGTAGACGCGCCCCGCGACGAGCGTCGCGGCGAGGATGGCGGCGAGCGTCGCGATGGCGCCGAGCGCCGGGAGCCGGAGGAGCGCCGGGACGAGCTGGAGGCGCGCCACCGCGGGGCCGACCGGCGCCGGGAGCAGCCGCCCGAAGTCCAGGAACATGAGGGCCGCGGGCGCGAGGACGGCGAGCGCGACGGCGGCGCGGAGGTGCTTCAGGCGATGCAAGCGACCCTTCCCGTGTTGATCCTCACGCGTGCCACCGCTCGCCCTTCGACTCCGCGGCGCTGCGCGCCGCTACGCTCAGGGCGAGCGGACTCTCTTGCCCGCGCAGCGGGCCGGAGTCGAAGGGCCAACCGAGTGGGCACGCCATCAGAGCTGCACCTTCCGGACGTCCATCTTCTCGAGGTCCCTCCGCCCCCACCCGTCCTCGGCGGCCCTGCGGATGTACGAGGCCTCCGTCGGCTTGGCGCCGAACAGCCTCGCGGCGGCGGCGTCGGCGGCGACCGGGTCGCGCGAGAGGATCTGCGCCTTCAGCTCCACGACATCCTCCTCGTCGAGGCCGCGCGGGCCGTACCGCTTCAGCACGCGGTACGCGTCCACGACCGTGAGGTCGGGCTTCCGGAACCCGGTCATGTCGGAGATGCACTGCATGAGGTCGTTCCGGTGCCAGAAGCTCCGGTCCCACACGACGCCCATGAGGTTCTTCATGCCGATGGTGAGGTCCGAGGAGCTGTGGTGCTTCAGGATCGGCACGTTGATGAAGACGTCGGCCTCGAGCAGGAGGCCGTGCACCTTCGCCTCCTTCAGCACCTTCCCCGGCACCTTCACCTGCTGGTAGGCGCCCTCGTCGTACGCCGGCGCGACCTTGGCGCCCGCGGCCCG
The DNA here is from genome assembly GCA_023411405.1 of Pseudomonadota bacterium. GTDB lineage: Bacteria > Myxococcota > Myxococcia > Myxococcales > Anaeromyxobacteraceae > Anaeromyxobacter. The sequence continues at coordinate 1,580 of JAEYOU010000366.1, forward strand.
CGCCGCGGCCTCGATGCCGCTCGTCCTGTATGCCCGCCGCCCGTCGTCACAGGCGTGGTCGAAGACGAAGACCTCCTTCGCGCCCGCCGCCAGACACTGCTCCACGATCCGCCCGACGAGCGCCGGGTTGGTGTTGGCCGCGCGCTCCGGGCCGACGTCCCAGCCGATGTTCGGCTTCACGAGGACCTTCTGGCCCTTCTTCACGAACGCCTTCATCCCCCCGAGCTCCTGGATGGCCCGGTCGAAGAGCGCGTCCGGGAGCCCGCCCTTCGCGGCCACGAGGTCCGGCGCGCCGCCCGCGGCGAGCGCCTTGCCCGCGCCGCCGAGCGCGAGGAGCGCGCCGGCGGCCGCCGCCGATCCGATGAACTGACGTCGGTCCATGTGGTCCTCCGTGGCAGGCGCACCGCGCGGGAGAAAGCGTCCGGCATCCGGATCGGCGCGTCAAGCGCCTCCCGGCCTTCCGGCCGGGCCGGTCGCGAGTACGATGAGGCAATGGCGCTCCCCACGGCCGAGCGAGACCACGCCCTCGCGCGCGATGCGTTCGCGAGCGGGGATCTCGTCCACGCCGCGCACCACCTCGCGAGCGCGCTCGCCGGGGACCTGGAGGACGAGCGCTTCCTCCGCCTCGCGGACGCGCTCGCCGCCCGCGCCCCGCGGGACCTCCGCGCGCTCTTCCCGGAGCGCAAGGACGGCAAGACCTACTACGGCGCCGGCGCGCTGGAGGCGTGGATCCACGCCGCGCGCGGGCAGGCGACGGAGGCGCTCGCGCTCCTCGTGCAGGTCGCGATCGCCCGCCCCGAGGAGCGCTGGCTCTCCTGGGCCGGGCGGTGGCTCCTGCGCGACGGCTTCGCCGCCGCCGTCCAGCCGCTCACGTTCGCCGCGACGCTCGCCCGCCTGCGGGAGCGCGCGGAGCTCCGGGACGCACCCCGGCTGCTCGACGAGCTCGGCGCGCTCGTGGGGCACGTC